>CAJYHU010000370.1 GCA_913774655.1 uncultured Luteibacter sp.
TGGGGTCGTGACGCGAGGCGAAGCCGCCGCCCGTGATCTGCATCCACGTGTGCGGCGAGAGCGCGACCGATTCGTTGATACGGAAGGTAGCGCAGAATCCTACGATCATGCCCTCGTACTCGACCACGAACTGTCCTTCCGGAAAGTGGGTCTGCTGGCCCTGGAGCATTTCGGCCGAATGGCCCCACTCAGCGGTGTAGACGCGGGCGGTCAGCGCCACAAGGGCGGGCACGTCGGCCGGGCGGGCGAGACGAAGCGTCAGCTTCGGGTTCTGGGCGGGAAGGGTCTCGGTCATCGGCCTATTATGCGCCGCTTGCGCCGGGGATACCCGGAGACGACCGGTCGGGAAGGGTGCGGTAGCATCGGCGCAGCCCCGACCAAGGAATCGCCATGCCCCACGCCACCTATGCCGCCGACTTTCTCTGGCAGGACGCCGCCTGGCAGGTGGGCCGACGGGGCGTCGCGGTCGAGGACGGCCGTTTCGTCGAGGATGCCGTGGGCGGCGAGCGTATCGGCCGGTTCGTTTTGCCGGGCATGCCGAACCTGCATTCGCACGCGTTCCAGCGTGCGATGGCCGGGCTCGCCGAGCGGCGCGGGCCGGGCGAGGACAGCTTCTGGACGTGGCGCGAAACGATGTATGCCTTCGCCGAGGCGATCGATCCGGACGATCTCAAGGCCATCGCCACCCAGCTTTACGTCGAGATGCTCAAGGCCGGCTACACGCAGGTCTGCGAATTCCACTACCTGCACCATGGCCCGCGCGGCGTGCCGTATGCCGATCCGGCCGCCATGTCGCTGGCCCTCGTCGAGGCGGCGAAAGATGCCGGTATCGGCCTGACGCTGCTGCCGGTGCTCTACATGACCGGCGGTTTCGACGGTCGCCCCTTGTCCGAGCGGCAGCGACGTTTCGGCCACGACGTCGGCCAGTACGTGGCGTTGCTCGAACGCCTGGTGCCGATGCAGCACGACATGCTGCGCGTGGGCATCGCGTTGCATTCGTTGCGCGCGGTACCCGAAGACGCCATGCGGTCGCTGCTGGCGACCGGCGTGGCGACGACCTTGCCGATCCACATCCACATTGCCGAACAGATCGGCGAGGTGCAGGACTGCCTCGCGATGCGCGGCGCCCGGCCGGTGGAGTGGCTGCTCGACCATGCCGACGTGGACGCGCGCTGGACCCTCATCCACGCCACCCACCTCAGCGAGCACGAAACCCGTCGGTTGGCCGCGAGCGGTGCCGTGGCCGGGCTGTGCCCCACCACCGAGGCCAACCTCGGCGATGGCCTGTTTCCCCTGGCCGACTTCATCGATGCCGGCGGCACCCTCGGCATCGGTTCGGATTCCCATATCTCAGTGTCGCCGGTCGAAGAGCTGCGCTGGCTGGAGTACGGCCAGCGCCTGGTAACCCGCCATCGAAACGTGGTGGCTCGTCGTGCCGACGAAAGCGTGGGCGAGACCTTGTGGCGGCAGGCGCTGCGCGGCGGCGCGCTCGCCTCGGGCGTGGACATCGCCGGCTTTCACGCGGGCGCGCGCGCCGACCTGCTCGTGCTCGATGACCGCTCACCGCTGCTGGCGGCGCGCGGCGAGGCCGATGCGCTCGACAGTTTCCTCTTTTCCGGCAACACGCCGCTGGTGCGCGACGTGATGGTTGGCGGCCGCTGGCGCGTGCGCGACTTCGCCCACGCGGCGCAAGACCGCGTGGCGAAGGCCTACCGTGGCGTGGTCGAAAGATTGGCCGCAGCGTGAGAGACGGGCCCCGACGGGCAGGCCGGCTTGCCGTAGAGGCCCTCGGCATCGGGCACGTTGTTCGCGCGTGCCGCCGGCGTCGCGTAGAGGGTCACGCCCAGGTCGCAGCGATTGGGGCGTAACGTCAGGCGCACGCTGTCGATGCGCGCGGGCGGTGCGCCACCGAGCAGGCAGCGACTGTCGTCGGCCAGCGCGAGCGTCACGCTGTCGCCGGCGACCGACAGCACCTCGTACGGCACGTCGCGGCATTCTTTCCAGCTCAGCCGCCCCGGCGCGATGCGCAGCATGCCCAGGCCGATGAACGCATTGCTGTAGGGCTCCCAGTCGCCGGCGAGCCAGGCGGGCGCCGGCGGTGCGGTGGCGAGAAGGGCCAGGGCAAGAAACGGATGCATGGACGACTCCTTGGGGT
The DNA here is from genome assembly GCA_913774655.1 of uncultured Luteibacter sp. GTDB lineage: Bacteria > Pseudomonadota > Gammaproteobacteria > Xanthomonadales > Rhodanobacteraceae > Luteibacter > Luteibacter sahnii. Next base: position 2,156 of record CAJYHU010000370.1, read on the forward strand.
ATTGCAACGGCAACATGAATCATGATCTAGTCGAGCCATGATCCGCATCGCCGCCGTCAACGCCAATACCAATAATCCCCGCGATCGCGGGAGGGTCGGCGTGTAGGCGGTTTCAGGCGAAACCAACGACATACCCAAGGCCCGCCTTCACCCGGCGGGCCTTTTTCTTTGCGCGTTTTCCCCAGCGAACGACCCCACCCAAGGAGAGCAAGGCCATGTGTTCGATTTTCGCGATGTTCGGTCTGGCACCCGGCGATGACCTGGTCGCCTTGCGTGTGCAGGCCATGGAGCTGTCGCAGCGCCAGCGGCACCGGGGGCCGGACTGGAGCGGCGTCTACGTGGATGAGGGCGCCATCCTCGTCCACGAGCGGCTCGCCATCGTCGACCCCGCCAGCGGCGCCCAGCCGCTGCGCTCGCCGGAAGGCGACCTCGCCCTGGCCGTCAACGGCGAGATCTACAATCATCGCGAACTGCGCGCCGCCAGCCCCTATGCCTTCACCACCGGCTCGGACTGCGAAGTGATCAACGCGCTGTATCGCGACGCCGGCGCGGATTTCCTTGGCCGGCTCAACGGCATCTTCGCTTTCGCACTGTGGGACGCGGCTCGGCGTCGCTTTCTCATCGCGCGCGATCCGGTGGGCGTGTGCCCGCTCTATTGGGGACATGACCGCGAGGGCCGCTTGTGCGTGGCCTCGGAAATGAAAGCGCTCGTCGGGATCTGCGCGGACGTCGCGCCGTTTCCGCCGGGGCACGTCTACGACAGCGAACGCGGGGAGGCGGTGCGCTACTGGAACCCGTCATGGCGGGACTACGCGGCTACCCAGGGGCGCGCTCTCGCCCCGCCGGCGTTGCGGGAGGCTTTCGAGGCGGCGGTACATCGCCAACTGATGACCGACGTGCCCTACGGCGTCCTGCTCTCCGGCGGCCTGGATTCGTCGCTGGTCGCCGCGGTGGCCGCCCGCTTCGCCCGCCATCGCGTCGAGGACGACGACCGCGCCGAAGCCTGGTGGCCGCGCCTGCACTCGTTCGCCATCGGGCTGGACGGCTCGCCCGACCTGAAGGCGGCCCAGGTCGCCGCCGAGGCGCTGGGTACCGTGCACCACGGATTCCGTTATACGTTCGAGGAGGGGCTCGACGCGTTGCCCGAGGTGATCCGTCACATCGAGACCTACGACGTGACCACGATCCGCGCCTCCACGCCGATGTTCCTGCTGGCGCGGCGGATTAAGGCGATGGGGGTGAAGATGGTGCTCTCCGGCGAGGGCTCCGACGAGGTGTTCGGCGGGTATCTCTACTTCCACAAGGCGCCTGACGCACGGGAATTCCACGCCGAAACGGTGCGCAAGCTCGATGCGCTGCATTACTACGACTGCCTGCGCGCCAACAAGGCGATGTCCGCCTGGGGCGTGGAAGCCCGGGTGCCGTTCCTTGACACCGAATTCCTCGAGGTGGCCATGGGCTTCGATGCGCAGGACAAGATGGTCGCGCGCAAGGGCATCGAGAAGGGCATCCTGCGCGAGGCCTTCGACGGGGCGCTCCCCGACGCGATCCTCTGGCGGCAGAAGGAGCAGTTCAGCGATGGCGTGGGCTACGGCTGGATCGACGGCCTGAAGGCGCACGCGGAGGCGGTGGTCTCCGACCGCGAGTTTGCCGCGGCGGCCGCCCGGTTTCCCCACAACACGCCCGCCACGAAAGAAGCCTTCTTCTATCGCACGATCTTCGAAAGGCACTTTCCCGGCGAGGCCTGCGCGGCCACCGTGCCGGGCGGCAAGTCGATCGCCTGCTCGAGTCCGGCCGCGCTGGCCTGGGACCCGGCGTTCGCCGCGTCGGCCGATCCCTCCGGTCGCGCCGTGCGAGGCGTGCACCGCGAGGCGCTCACGCCGGCCTAGGGGCGTCCCCCTGCGCGCGGTGGGCCCGCGATCGCGCGCAGGCGAGCTCCTGCAAGCCATGGTCGCCATTTGCTAGACTTGGGCGCTTTAGCCGGCGCGCCCCGCGCCGCACCAGCAGGCCATCCAACCATGATCGAGACCAATCCGATCCTCGCGCAGATCGCGGACCTCAAGGGCCGCGTCGAGTCGCTTAGGGGGTATCTTTGACTACCCTGTCAAGAAAGAACGCCTAGAAGAAGTCAATCGCGAGCTGGAAAGCCCCACCGTGTGGGACGACCCCAAGCGCGCGCAGGACCTGGGCCGCGAGCGCGCCCAACTCGACAACATCGTCAGCGGCATCGACGCCATGACCGCCTCGCTCGACGACTCCAAAGAGCTCCTCGACATGGCCGCCGCCGATGGCGACGAGGACACCGTCCGTTCGGTGGCCGAGGATGTCGCCAAGGCCGAGTCGACGGTCGGCAAGATGGAATTCCAGCGGATGTTCTCCGGCAAGCTCGACAGCGCCGCGGCCTTCGTCGACATCCAGGCCGGTGCCGGCGGTACCGAGGCCCAGGACTGGGCCGAAATGCTCCTGCGCATGTACCTGCGCTGGGCCGAGTCGCGTGGCTGGAAGGCCGAGCTGATGGAAGTCTCCGGCGGCGAAGTGGCGGGTATCAAGTCGGCCACGTTCCGCGTGGAAGGCGACTACGCCTACGGCTGGCTGAAGACCGAGATCGGCGTGCACCGCCTGGTGCGCAAGAGTCCGTTCGATTCGGACAATCGCCGCCACACGAGCTTCACCTCGGTGTTCGTGTCGCCCGAAGTCGACGACGACATCGAAATCGAGATCAACCCCGCCGACCTGAAGACCGACGTCTACCGCTCTTCCGGCGCGGGCGGCCAGCACGTGAACAAAACCGAGTCGGCCGTGCGCATCACGCACCTGCCCACGAATACCGTGGTGGCCTGCCAGACCGAGCGAAGCCAGCATGCCAACCGCGACCGCGCGATGAAGATGCTCAAGGCCAAGCTCTACGAGCTCGAAGTGCAGAAACGCAACGCCGAGAAGGATGCCCTGGAAGCCACCAAGTCCGACATCGGCTGGGGCAGCCAGATCCGCAACTACGTGCTCGACCAGTCGCGCATCAAGGACCTGCGCACCGGCATCGAGCGCTCCGACACCCAGAAGGTGCTCGACGGCGACCTCGACGAATTCGTCGAAGCCAGCCTCAAGGCCGGCCTCGAAGCCGGCTCCAAGCGCGTCGATGCGTAATGTCGGCGGCATCCGTATGTTTGGCACACCACACGGAGGTGGGAGATGGGAAAGGGGGGTGCGACGTTCACCAGCTTCCGGGACCTGGAAGCATGGCGTGAGGCGATGGTGCTGACGGTTCGAATTTATGAACTGTCCGAAAGTCTGCCGCCGTCCGAGCGTTTTGGGTTGACCGCCCGGCGTACCTGGGCGGTC
>CAJYHU010000371.1 GCA_913774655.1 uncultured Luteibacter sp.
TGACCGATGACGACGACCGCGCCGCGCTCATCCACGCCGCGAACCGCTTCTACGACCTCTACGGCGACATCTTCCGCCAGATCGACGCCGTCACCGCCCAGGGAGACACGCCATGACATCGCGCCCGTTCACCGCCCTCCTCGCTGCCGCGTGCCTCGCCGCCCTGCCGGCGATGGCCTGCGCGGACGACCTGGATACGTCCCTGCGCACGCTCGCCCAGGACTGGTCGCGCGTCACCTATGCGTTGCCCAAGGCGCAACAGGACGACGCCTATACCGCGCTCGAAGCGCGTGGCGCGGCGCTGGCCGCGCAGTACCCGCAGCGTGCCGAACCACGGGTGTGGGAGGCGATCATCCTTTCCACGCATGCCGGCGAGCATGGCGGCCTCGGCGCGCTGGGCATGGCCAAGCGGGCGCGTGACCTGCTCCAGCAGGCCCAGGCGATCCAGCCCGACGTGCTGCACGGGTCGGTCTACACGACGCTCGGCAGCCTGTATTACCAGGTGCCCGGATGGCCGGTGGGTTTCGGCGACAAGGACAAGGCGCGCGAACTGCTCGAGAAAGCCTTGCAGATCGACCCCGACGGCCTCGACGCGAATTACTTCTACGCCGACTTCCTCTACCGCACCGGCGACCGCAACGGCGCCCTCGCGCACCTGAACAAGGCGCTCGCCGCCCCGCCCCGCCCCGACCAGGCGCTCGCCGACAAGGGGCGCCAGGCGCAGGTGCGCACGCTGATCGACACCATCCACGCGGATCGCTGACCATGAGCCTCTCCCTTCGCGCACAACGCATCCTCCTGACCGGCGCGGCTGGCGGCATCGGCCGCGAGCTGGCCCGCGAACTCGCCTCCCGCGGCGCACGGCTGGGCCTGCTCGGCCGCACCGACGCCTCCGTGGCCAGCCTCGAACACCTCGTCGCCACGCAACGCATGGACGCCGTCGTGATCCAGGCCGACCTGACCGACGCGGCCGCCCGGCGCGCGGCGGTGGCGCGCATGACGCAGGCCTATGGCGGCCTCGACGTGCTGATCAACCTCGCCGGCGTGCTCGACTTCCGCTTCTTCGACGAGGTGGATCCCGCGATGATCACCCGGGCGTTGCAGGTCAACGTCGAGGCGCCGATGCAGATGGTCCGCGAGGTGCTGCCGGACCTGCTCGATCGCGGCACGGGACGCATCGTCAACGTCGGCTCGACCTTCGGCAGCATCGGCTACGCGGGCTTCGCCGCCTACTCCGCCAGCAAGTTCGCCCTGCGCGGTTTTTCGCAGGCGCTGCGCCGCGAACTCGATGGCACCGGCGTCGGCGTCACCTATGTCGCGCCGCGCGCCGTGCGCACGGCGTTCAACCCGCCGGCGGTGCACCTCATGGCGGAAAAGAAGATGATGCACATGGACGAACCCGCGTGGGTGGCATCGAGCATCGTCCGGGCGATCGAACGCGAACGCAGCGAGGCCTACCTCGGCTTCCCCGAAAGCCTGTTCGCCCGCATCAACGGCGTACTGCCGTCGATGGTCGACAACGCGCTGAGGAAAGTGCTGCCCGACCTCGCCCGCCACGCGAGGAGCACCGTATGACCGCGTCGCAACCGCTGCCGAGGGCAGGCATCTATCGCATCCTTGTCTGCCGACCCAACCACCGCCTGGGCAATACGCTGCTGCTGACGCCGCTCATCGACGAACTGCGGCAGCTTTATCCGGGCGCGGAGGTGGACATCGTCAGCGAAGGCGACATCGCGCGCGACGTGTTCGAGGACTGGTTCAACGTGCGCCAGGTGTTCTGCCTGCCGCGGCGCGGCTTCAAGCACCCGATCGCGTTCCTGCGCACCCTCGGCAAGATACGCCGTACCCGATACGACATGATCGTCGACCCGGTGCTGCGCTCGGGCTTCTCCCGCACGCTTACCCGCCTGGTGCCCGCGCGCTACAAGCTTGGCTTCAGCGACGTGCCCACCAACGTGCTCACCCACGCCGCGCCCACCGCCATCGCGGGCGCGCACATGGCGCAGCGACCGGTGAACCTCGTGCGCTGGGCGGCCGGGGTCGACACCTCGCGCGCGCATCCGCCGCTCAGGCTGTTCCTCAGCGGCGCGGAGAAGGCCGAAGGCCGCCGGGTGGTCGACGCCCTGATTCCCCCGGCGAACGGTGACGAGCCCGGCTTGCGCATCGGCATCTTCGGTAACGCCACCGGCAGCAAGCGCTACGGTGCGCCGTGGTGGGCGGAGTTCATGGGCACCCTGGGCCCGGCGTTGCCCACGGCGCGAACGCTCGAACTCATCCCCGCCCATGGCACGTCGATGCTGGGCACCCGCTGGCCCGGCTATTACTCGTCCGACATCCGCCGCATGGCCGCCGTGCTGGCCGCGCTGGACGTGTTCATCACCGCCGACTGCGGCGTGATGCACCTGGCCGTCGCGGCGGGGGTGCCGACGATCGGCCTGTTCCGCGCCACCGTGCTGGACGTCTACATCCCCTACGGCCACGGCAACACCGGCATCCACACCGGCGACGCCAACGGCCGCGACACCGCGCGTCGCGTACTGGACTGGATCGCCCTGCTCCAACGCGTCGCCCCCGAGACCAGCGCGCCGCGACCCGTCCGCGGCGGGGTCATGGCGTCGCCGCAACGGGCCGAGATCGCCCGCGCGATGCTCATGTAACGACGATCGACCGCCCTTTCGCCGCAGCGCTCTGCCACGGAAACCGTGGTCGGGCCGGCGCAGTAGCGTCCTCACACCGCGTTGACGACACCATGGCGAAAACCCTCGATTCATCGTGCCGCAAGGCATCGCTAGGCAGACTCCCGCTCGCAACGTCCCCCCGGCCCCAGTGCCCCGTACGGAGATAGAACCATGCGCCATTCCGCCCTGATTCTTGCCGCCTCGCTCGGTCTCGCCGTCGCCACCGGCGCCGCCGCGTCCGACCGGCCCGACCCGGGCAAGTTGACCAATCGCTGCCTCGACGCGGCGGCGAAGAAGTTCGACGTCAAGAACGACTACATCCAGTTGCAGCCGCTCCAGGCAGCCGACTCGGGTTATGCGATCGCGGGCACGGCCGACGCGGGCATCGATGGCAAGAAGAACTTCACCTGCCAGTTCGACAAGAAGGGCAAGCTCGCCAACCTCGTTCCCGAAGCCAAGTAAGCGGCATGACGGTGGCCGCGATCGCGCGGCCACCGTCATGACAACGCGCGACGCCGTGGGACGTTCTACACTCATCCCCTCTTAGTCGTGCGTTTGTCGCCATGAGCCTGTCCACGCGCTTCCTGCCCGCCCTCGCCCTGGCAGCCGTCCTCGTCGGTCCCGCGTGGGCCGCGAAGGACGATCCCGCCGATTCCCTGGACCGGATCACCCAGGGCCGTGTCGCGGGCACCCCGCAGCGCTGTATCAGCCTGTTCCAGGGCAGCAATACGCAGATCGTCGACAAGACCACCATCGCCTATCGCGTCGGTAACACGTGGTACGTGAACCAGCTGAAGTCGGGCGCGAGCTCGCTCGACGACGACGACATCCTCGTGACCCGCACGTTCGGGTCGCAGATCTGCGAGATGGACAGCGTCGACCTGATCGACCGTTACACCCGTGGCTATCGCGGCTTTGTGATCCTCGGGCCGTTCGTGCCCTACGCGCCGCCACGCAAGGCCCCTTGAACGCAGCGTCCGGCGAATGGGCTGACGCGCCGCTGCCGCGGTTTGCCTCGCGAGGCAGGGCGTTCGTCTACGTGCTGCCCTGCCGTGACCACGATCGGGTGAAACTCGGCTTCGCGCGCGATCCGCTCAAGCGGTTCATGGATCTCCACCGGCGCTTCCACGCCTTCTTCGATCTCGACCGCGGCCTGCTGGTGGCCGTGGACACCGTCGCCGACGCGCGGGCCATCGAACGCGCGTTGCACCGGCGTTTCGCCGAGGCACACACCGTGGCGCCGCTCGAAGTGCGCGACGCGGCGGCGGGTTACACCGAATGGTTTGAGGGCGTGGAGCCGGAGGCCGCTACGCTGGCTCGCACGCTCGCCGCGGATGGCGGCCATGCGGTGATCGCGCCGCTGCGTCCATGGCTCGCCGATCGGCTCAGCGATCATGCCGACCGCGTCTACGACTGGGCCGCGCGCCTGTATGACGCTATCGCCGAAGCGCAGGCCTACGGTGTCCCCGCCGGACGGCTCGAGGCCACCCTCGCCCTGGCCATCGAACGCTACGACGCGGTCGGTATCCGCGCACGCGACCTGCTCCCCGACGACGTCGTGCGTTGGTACGAACAACGCCACGCGATGCTCGCCCGGTAGGCGGGATTTGCGTACGGCGGGTACGTCAGCCGGTCACCCCTGCGCCTCGGACACACCGGACGCGAACGACCAGTCTTCCAGGGCCGAGTTGGCGATCACCACCATGACGTCTTCGGGGCGGATGCCCGGCGACACGGCCAGCCGGTCGACCAGCCCCTTGAAGAAGCGTGCCTTGGTGGCGGCGGTGCGCGTCCGGCCCGTGGTGACGTGGAACAGCACGAAGTCGTCCGAGCGGGGGCCGCCCCGGTAGGTCCGGTCGAAGATGAGGTCGCCCGGCGGGTGCGGGTGGAACAGGGTGAACCGGTCGGTCTCCGGCACCTCGAAATCCTCCACGAGCGCGCGGTCCAGCGCGTCGGCGATGGCGCGGTGGTAGTCGGGCGATTTGCCGGCGTGCAGGCTGATGCGGGTGAAAGGCATGGTCGAAACTCCGTTGGGTGATTGACGGGCGTCACTATCGACCGTCACCATCATCCTGACTATCGGATTCTTCAGGATGGATCATCCTGAAAAGCAGGATCATCATGCGACCCACCCAGTTCGATCTCGATGCCCTGCGCGGCTTCGTCACCGGTGTCGACGCCGGTTCGTTTACCCGTGCCGCCGAGCGCCTCCACCGGTCGACCTCGGCGGTGAGCGCGCAACTGAAAAAGCTGGAGGCGCAGGCCGGCGTGCCGTTGTTCCGCAAGGCGGGACGAGGCCTGTCGTTGACCGACGGCGGCGAGGCCTTGCTGTCTTACGCGCGCCGCCTGCTCGAACTCAACGACGAGGCGATCAGCGCCGTGCGTGGCGTGTCGCTGGAGGGCTGGATCCGCCTCGGCCTGCAGGAAGACTTCGGTGAGACGTTGCTGCCCGATGTACTGGGCCGGTTCGCCCGGGCGCACCCCCGGGTGCGGATCGAAGGACGCATCGCCCGCAATACGGAGCTGCTGGACCGGCTGGCCGACGGTCACCTTGACCTCGTGCTGGCGTGGGACTTCGAACCCACCGGGGGACGTCGTATCGCGTCGGTCCCCCTGCACTGGCTGGGATCGGCAAGCGTCGACACCCCATACCCTCTCGACGAGCCGCTGCCGCTGGTCGCCCTGGAGGCACCCTGCGTGCTGCGGACCCTCGCCTGCGAGCAGCTCGATCGCCAAGGCCGGGCATGGCGCATCGCCTTCGTCACGCCCAGCCTCGGCGGCCTCTGGGCCGCCACCGCGGCCGGGCTCGGCACGGCGCTGCGCACGCCCGTCGGCCTGCCCGCCTCGGTGCGCCCGCTCGATCCGGCGGCCCACGGCCTGCCCGTGCTTCCCGCGCTCGGCCTCGCCCTGTATCGCGCCGACCGCGATCCGTCGCCGATCGCCCGCCACCTGGAAGCGATCATCGAGCAAGCCCTGCGGGAAGGCCTGCCGACGTCGTGGACGGCGGGCCATGCCGGAGCCGATGCTGGCACGTGAGTCGAATACGACACCGCCTGCTCGATGGGGACTTCGCGCACGGGATCAGTGCATCGCAATACCAGTCGGTCGCACGGGTCTCCAAAGCCACCGCCACGCGCCATCTCGCCGATCTGCTCGACAAGGGCGTCGTGGAACGCCTCCCCGGTGGCGGACGCAGCACCCGATACCGCCCCGCGCGCGCCTGAACACCCGCTCGTCGCGCGCATGACACGGTCCGTCGCGTCGTCGTGTCCCCTGGCGGCATGCCCTGCTCTGCTGTCGGTCCACGACGGAGGCATCGATGACAGGCGACCCCATTGCGCGCGTCCCTTGCGCACCAGCGGTTAGCATGCGGCCATGACCGCCACCGCCGCCCTTGCCGCACGCCATCCGCCGGACGCGCGATTGCCCGTGTGGATGATCGTCCTGGCCGGATCGCCCATCGTGCTGTGCATGGCGATCATGGGCCTGCCGGAGCTCGCCGACGACCATGCCGCGGCGTTCCGGGTGCTGTTCGCGCTGACATACCTCGCCTGGAGCGTGCCCATCGCCATCGTGCAACGGCACCTGTGGCGCAAGGTCCCCGCGTGGGCGCTCGTCGCCGTCATGCTCGCGGCGACCTACGCGTGCTCGATCGTCAACAACGTGCTGGCCCAGGTGCTGTCGATGCATTGGGGGCGAACGCCGAACTTCACCTGGGCACGCAACCTCAGCGGGCTCGACGGCTGCTGGCTGGCGCTGATCGCCTTCTGCGCGATCCACGCGATGGTCGCCCACGCGCACGAACTGCGGGCGGCGCGCGAGCGCGTGCGCGAGGCCGAAGGGCTGGCCCGCGACGCCGAGCTGCGCGCCCTGCGCTACCAGATGCATCCGCACTTCCTCTTCAACCCGCTCAACGCGATCTCGGCGCTGGTGACCGAACGCCGCAACGACGACGCCACGCGCATGCTCTCCACCCTCGGCGACCTGCTGCGCGCCACCCTGGAGAGCGGCCACCTCCACGAGGTGAGCCTCGCGGACGAACTGGCGACCACGCAGCTCTACCTCGATATCGAGAAAGTGCGGCTGGGCGATCGTCTGGGCCTCGACGTGAAGGCGGGGCCGGACGTGCTGCGCGCCCGCGTGCCCAGCCTGCTGATCCAGCCGCTGGTGGAAAACGCCATCCGCCACGGCATCGCACGCCTGCGCGAGCCGGGACGGCTGGGCGTGCAGGTGTCGCGTGACGGCGAGCGGCTGCGCATCGTCGTGACCAACGACGGCCCGCCGACTGAGCCACGCGGCGTTGGCCAGGCCATCGGCCTGGCCAACGTGCGCGAACGCCTGTCGCGGCTCTATGGCGATCGGCAGCACGTGGATCTCGACCTTGCCGCCCAAGGGGGCTGCCGGGTCGAGATCGTGATGCCGTTCCAGGCCGCCGCCCCGCGGGAAACCGTGTGATGCGCGTGCTCGTGGTCGACGACGAACCGCTCTCGCGTCGCGGCGTCTGCCTGCGCCTGGCACGCCACGCCGACATCGCATGGGTGCGGGAGTGCGGCGATGGCGAGAGCGCGCTTGCCCTGCTGCGGGACACGCCCGTCGACGTGGCGTTTCTCGACGTGCGCATGCCCGGCATCAGCGGCTTCGACCTGCTCGACCGCCTGCCACCGGCAAGCCGGCCGCTGGCGGTGATGCTCACCGCCTACGACCAGTACGCGCTGCGCGCGTTCGAAGCCGCCGCCGTGGACTACCTGCTCAAGCCGATCGACGACGGCCGCTTCGAGGAAGCGCTCGCACGGGTGCGGATGCGCCTGGGCGGCGCACCGGTCGTCGACGCGGCCCAGGCCGCACCCGTGAGGTGCTTCACCGCGCGTATCGGGCATCGCGACGTCGTGGTGCGCGTCGACGACGTCGAGTGGATCGAAGCCAGCGGCGATTACGTGGGGCTGCACGTGGGTGCGAAGACCCACCTCGTGCGACAGACGATGCAACAGATCGAACAGGCGCTCGACGGGCGCCGGTTCGTGCGCATCCATCGCTCCACCATCGTGCGCCTGGATCGCGTGGCCGAGCTGGAGGCGCTGTCCAATCGCGACTGCATGGTGCGCCTGCACGACGGCACGCTGGTGCGCGCCAGCCGCTCCTACGTCGACGGCCTGCGCGCGGCGCTGGGACTGTGAGGCGACGGGCCGCCGCTATCATGGCATCCGAACGCGCCGCGTGCCGGCGTAGGCCAGGCTGCCGATGAACATCACCCTCGACGAGATCCAGAACTTCATCGCCGTGGTCGACACCGGCTCGATCACCAGCGCCGCGCAACAGCTCGACCAGACGGTCTCAGCCGCCAGCCGCATGCTGGGACGCCTCGAACAGAAGCTGAAAACCACCCTGCTTCGCCGTACCACGCGACGGCTCGAACTCACCGCGGAAGGCCAGGCCTTCCTCGAACGGGCGCGCGAGATCGTCGCGGCGGTGGAGCGCGCCGAAGAACAGATGATCACCCGGCAGCACCGGCCCGCCGGCCGCCTGCGCGTGGACGCCGCGTCGCCGTTCATGCTGCACGTCGTGGTGCCGCTCATCGCGGGCTATCGCGAGCGCTTTCCCGAGGTGGACCTCGAACTGCACAACAGCGAGGGTTACATCGACCTGCTCGAACGACGCACCGACGTGGCGCTGCGGATCGGCCGGCTGAAGGACTCCACCCTGCACGCGCGCCCCATCGGCAGCAGCCGCGTGCGCTGCCTCGCCAGCCCCGCGTACCTCGCGCGGCACGGCACGCCGCGCACGGTCGCCGACCTCTCCCGGCACACCCTGCTCGGTTTCACCGAGCCGGACTCCCTCAACGACTGGCCCCTGGCAGGACCGCAGCGCCAGCGGCTGCACATCCGGCCGACCATCGGCGCATCGAGCGGCGAAACCCTGCGCCAGCTCGCGCTGGAGGGCAACGGCATCGTCGCCCTCTCCGATTTCATGAGCCGCGCCGATCGCGGCGACGGCCGGCTGGTCGAGGTACTGGCCCGGCAGAACGTCGAGTTCCGGCAACCGATCCACGCGGTGTATTACCGCAACACGGCCATCTCCGCGCGCATCGCGTCGTTCGTGGATTACCTCGTCGAAGCGATCGGCGAGAACGGCTTCGACGACTAGCCGTCAGGCCGCGCGCGCCGGCTCGAGCACGAAGTAGGCGACGTCCTGGCGGAGCCGCTCGGCGCTCTCGCGCATCGCCCGGCTCGCCGCGGCGGCCTGCGCCACGAGGTCGGCGTTCTCGCGCGTGGTCAGGTCCATGCCCTGGATCGCGCCGTTCACGCGTGCGATGCCGTCGTTCTGGCTACGCGTGGCCTCCATCACCGCCTCCATCCGCTCGGCGAGCGCGGTCACGCGTTCGCCGATGCCGGTCAGCGCCGCGCCGGCACGATCCACCGACGACACGCCGGCCTGCACCGCGGCATCGCCCGCCTCGATCAGCTGGCGGATGTCGCGGGTGGCCGCGCCGCAGCGTTGCGCCAGCTCGCGCACTTCATGGGCCACCACCGCGAAGCCGCGGCCGTGGTCGCCGGCACGGGCCGCCTCCACCGCCGCGTTGAGCGCGAGCAGGTTGGTCTGGAAGGCCACCTGGTCGACCAGGTCGAGCACGTCGGTCATGCGTTCGCTGGTGCGCTGGATCTCGCGCATGTTGCCGATGGCGTCCATCGCCACGCGGTGGCCTTCGTCGGTCATCGCGCGCGCCTCGCGCACCGCGACGTGTGCCGCGCTCGCATGATCGAGGCCGCCCGACACGGCCTGCGCCATGTCGTCCATCGACGCCGAGGTGTGGCGCAGGTGCACCGTCTGCGTGCGCGTGCGCTCGTTGAGTGCATCGTTGCCCCGCGCGATGCCGGTGGCCGCCTGCGCGACGTGATCGGCCCGGTCGCGCACCTGGGTCACCACGTTGCCGAGTTGGGCATCCATGTCCGCCAGCGAGGCCAGCAGGGCGCCGATCTCATCGCGCTGGCCCACGTCGACACGCTGACCGAGGCTGCCGCCGGCGATGGCCGCGGCGACGTCCGCCGCCTGGCGCAGGCGACGGCCGAGCGAACGGATGATGGCCAGGTCCATCGCGCTGGCGACGGCGATCGCCAGTGCCAGCAGCGCCGCGGAGAACACCCCCCCGCGCCGGATGTCGGCGCGCTGTGCATCGGCTTGGGCCTTGCCGCCGTCGAGGGCGAGCGCGAAGAGGTTGGAGAAGTCGCTCTTGAGCGGCCCCACCGCGGACTGCACATCGTTCGACAGCTGCAGTTGCGCAAGGTCGAACTGCTCGGCCTTGAGCAACGCGAGCACATCGTCCACCGCCTTGTCGGCGGCGCGCCGGTGCTCGGCGGCGAGCGCCACGAGCTTCGTCTGCGACTGGCCCAGGTCGCTGGCTTCGAGCGCCTTCCACTGGCGCTCGATGTCGTGCCGGTCGCTGCCGATCGCGGTGACCGCGTCGTCCACCGACGAAGGCAAACGGGTCAGCGTGGCATGCACGAGCGCATCGAGCAGGTCGTTGTAGTCGTTCTGGATGTGGCCGACATCGGCCACCGGCGCGAGCGTGCCGCCGACGACGGACTGGAGGCGATCGTTGGCGGTGCGCAACTGCACGCCGCCGACGATCCACAGGATGAGCAGCAGGAGGATGGTGCCGCCAAGGCGGTAGAGGAGGCGGGCGCGAAGGGTCAGGGTCGGAAGCGAAAACCAGGGAAGTCGCATGACGCACTCACGAGGGGTGGGGGATGCCTCGCGTGTCGGCCGCGCGGAACGCGTCTTTAGCCCCAGCGAACACGTAATTTAATTTATTATCAATGACTTCAACGTGTCACGAAGCCGTGGGCAACGGTTCGGCGCGATACTGCACCACGTGCAGGCCGGTGCCGGTGTGCTTCGCCACCCGTTTGGCCGAGGCGGCGAGGCTGGCCACGCTTTCGGCGTCGGCGGGAAACGCGTCGATGAAACAGGCCACGCCCACCGCCACCGTGGTGATCGGAAAAAACCGCCGGTGCCCGTGGCGATCGTCACTCTCGATGCCGCCGCGCGTACGGTCGGTCTCGTCGAAGAGATTGCCGGCCATGGCGTTGAAACGCAGGCGCATCTCGTCGCAGCGCGCGGCCCAGTCGCCGCCCTGGAACATCACCAGGAAATCGTCGCCGCCGATGTGGCCGACGAAATCGTCGTCGTGCCGCAGGTCGCCGGTGAGCGTGCTGGCGAGCAGTCGGATCATCTCGTCGCCGCGGAAGTAACCGTACTGGTCGTTGAAGGGCTTGAAGTTGTCGAGGTCGAAGTACGCGGCCGCGAAGGGGCCTCGTGCCTGGAGCAGGCGCTGGATGTGCTCGGTGACCGGCAGGTTGCCCGGCAGGAAGGTCAGCGGATTGGCGTAGCGCGCGGCCTCGACGCGGATCTCGGTCACCCGTCGCACCAGCGCTTCGCCGGTGCCCAGCCCGAGGTAGCGGCCCTTGGAGGTGATGATGAAACCGTCGGCGAGGTAGCGCTGGTCTTCGCCACGCAGGATGTCCGCCATGCTCTGCAACGGCATGTCTTCGTCGCACAACAACGGATGGGTGTGCATGAAGGTCATGCACGGCTTGCGCCCGAAGAGTTCGCGGGCGAAGGGTTGCGCCATGCGCTCGGTGAACACGCGACGGTTGACGATGCCCACGGGAGCGCCGCCGTCGACCACGGCCACCGCGTGCAGGCGCGGCTCGGCGGCGAACAGGTCCACCACGTCGTCGTTGGTCTGCGCCGGGCCCACCGCGGGGGCCTCGATCAGCATGTGCCCCGCGGTGAACGGACGGGCGGAGACCGGGCCGCGCGGCCGCGGCGGCACCGGCACGTGACGCGGCGACAGCGCCGCCACGACGTCGGGCGGCACCTCGCGCAACGACTCCGCGGTGGGTCGCGCGATGAGAAAGCCCTGGGCATAGGGGATGCCCAGTTCGCGCAGCATGCGCAGGTCGGCCTCGGATTCCACGCCTTCGCCGACCAGCTCGGCACCGAGCGTTTCCGCGACCGAGCACAGGGCGCGGACGATGGCCAGCCGCTCGGCGCTCTGCGCCAGGCCGTTGATGAGGTAGCGGTCGATCTTGACGATCTCCGGGTGCACCTCGTTCCACATCTCGAAGTTCGAATGGCCGTTGCCGAAGTCGTCCAGGGCCACGCGGACACCCCGCGCACGCAGGTAGCCGAGGGCGTGGGCGAGCCGTGCGGCGTTGTCGACGATGTCGCGTTCGGTGATCTCGATGGTGACGCGGCCGATGTCGAACCCCGGCACCGAGAGTGCCTCGATCACGTCCTCGGCCCGTACGCCCTCCTGCACGATGGCGTAGGAGCTGAGGTTGACGAGCAGGCGACCCGGCAGGCCCAGGGCGACGAACCGATGGGCGATGCAGCGCGCGGCGGCGAGTTCGAAGGCACCGAGCCGGCCCCGCGCCCGGGCCAGGTCGAGCAGGTCCGGCGGGGTGAGGTCGAACGGCGGCAGCGCCGAGCGGATCAGCCCCTCATGGGCCACGATCTGGCCCGAATCGATGTGCATGACCGGCTGGAAAACCGCCGTCAGCGACGTGCCGGCCAGGGCCTGGTCGATCGGCGACTCTCGGTGGACGTTGATCGGCATGATGGCGGGGTCTGGGCGGGCCGGGGTACCGCCCCGGTATCGGCCGTGCCCGCGGATGCTTTAGCAAACACCCTTGGAAATCAATTATTTCCGAATGATGACAGGCGGCGCTCAGGCGTCGGCAAGGTCGGCCACCGCGAGGTTCCAGCGGTCGAAGACGAGGCGCCCGTCGCGCAGCGACAACGGCGTGTAGCCACAGTTGCCGTGGCGGTAGCCGGCCGCGTCCTGGCCGCCGAGGGCGGCCAGGGTGGCGCTGATGCTCTGGCCGTGGGTGAGTACGGCGACACAGCGGTGCGGCAGGGCGCGGGCGTCCTCGAGTGCGGGCAGCATGCGCGCGGCCACGTCGTGCAACGTTTCGCCCCCATCGGCCGCGACGGACGGATCGGTGGCGCGCAGCACGGCCGTCCAGCGCGGATCGTCCGCCATCGCTTCGGCCACGAAGCGGCCCTCGAGCGTGCCGAACGAGCGCTCGACGAGGCGATCGTCGGTGCTGACCGCGCACCCGGCGATCTCCGCCGCGATCCGGGCGGTATGCAGCGCGCGCGGCAACGGCGAGGCGACGATGTGGGTGACGCCCAGGTCGGCCAG
>CAJYHU010000372.1 GCA_913774655.1 uncultured Luteibacter sp.
CGCCGCGATTGAGGTTCTCCACGAAGTGGGTGAGGTTCACGGGACAAGCTCCGAAACGGTGACCCGCAGCTTTCCGCTGCGGGTGAGGGGGATGTCGTCGACGAAGTGGCAATGCAACGAGGCGCGATCGCCGAGCACGCGGGCGACTTCGCGCCGGATGTAGTCGAGCGAGGCGTCGTCGAACGCGCGGCCGCGCACGATGGACAGGTCCAGGCGGTCCAGTTGGCGCTGCACCAGCTGGAAGCGGGTCAGCCCGGGAACGTCCTTCAGCATGTGCGGGAAGAACTCGCCCGGGAGGATGCGCCCATCCGGCGTACGGATGGCATCGAGCTTGCGGCCGTCCACGGCATCGAGCATCGGTAGCCCGCGCCCGCACGCACAGCGTCGCGCCCGCGGCGTCGCCATGTCGCCGTTGACGTAGCGGATGAACGGCATGCCGTGGTTGAACAGGTCGGTGATCGCGACCTCGCCGCTGCCGTGGCGCACGGGCGACCCGTCGTCGCCCAGCGTCTCCACGATTAGATGGTCGGCGTTCACGTGCAGCCCATCGCGGTGTTCGCACTCGGAGGCGATGAGCATGAACTCGCGGCAACCGTAGGTGTTGAAGGCCGGCGCGCCGAAGGCGCGCTGGATGATCTCGCGCTGGAACGGATGCAACGCTTCGGCGGCCCCGATGATCGACGCCGGCGTCGCCACGCGTCGCCCGGTGGCCAGCAGCCACTCGGCCAGGCGCACGAGCGGACCGACGTAGCCCACGATCACCTCGGGCCGGTAGGCGTCGATCGCGTCAGCGTAATCGGCCATGTTCGACTCGCTCATGGGAAAGCTGTCGAGCATCCGTCGCGCGAACACCGCGTCGTAGGCACGGTCTTTCCAGGCCTGCGCGTGGCGTCGCGTGCCGACCGGACCACCCCACAGGAACAGCGTGCGCCGTCCCATGCGCGAACCGGCCCAGCCGTACCCGCGCCACATCACGGCCACGCGGCGGTCGTTGCTCTCGCGGGTGAAGCCGAAACGCAGCGGCTCGCCGGTGGATCCGCCGGTAGCCTTATAGGCGAGCGAATCCTTCAACGACACCGCTTTCATGTCCTCGAAGTTGTCGCGGATGTCGGCCTTGGTCAGTACCGGCAGCAAGGCGATGTCCTCCGGCCGGCGGATGTCGAAGGGTGTGATGCCGAGCGCGTCCCAGCGACGTCGGTAGTAAGGCACTTCGCGATGGCACCAATGGATCAGCCGGCGCAGCCGCTCGAACTGCAGCGTGCGCAGATCGTCGGGCGCGAGCCACTGGTCGCGTTCGTAGCGGCGCATGTGGGCCGGCGTACCACGACGGCGCAGGCCGCCTTCGTAGGCCGGCCAGATGACGTGCCGAAGGGCGCGGGCGTAGAAGCTCATGTCAGGTAGTCCGCAGCAGCACGGCGACGAGCGCGAAAATGAAGGCGACGCCGCAGGCGCCGGCGGGTAGCCAGCGCCAGCCGCCGTCGGCGAGTCGGAACACGGGCAGGTCCGGCCAGCGGCGACGGGCGCCGACGTAATAGCCGGCGACCATGGCCGCGATGAGGTAGAGCACCACCATGTAGCTGCGGCTGAGGAAGAACGCGGCCGAAAACAGGCCGCACAGCGACAGCAGAAGCGTCAGCGCCATCTGCCGCTCGGCCACCCAGGCCGCGGCGACCTGGGCGGCCGGCGTCTCGGGCGGACGGTGACGGACCACCGTGAGCATCATCCAGAAGCCATAGCCCACGAACGCCAGCCACACCACGAAGCCCGCGAAGCCGGTTTCCGCCAGTACGAGCACGAACGAGTTGTGCGCGGTCAGTTCGTTGTATTCGGTGAAGTTGCCCGCGCCCACGCCGAACAAGGGATGGTCGCGGAACATCTCCAGCCCGGCATACCACGCATCGACACGGCCGGCGGCGGACTCTTCCCCCGCGTCGAGTTCGTCCATGCGCGAAGACAGCACCTTCATCGCCGCTAGCCCCACGACCCCGAGCAAGCCGGCCGTGACGAGGCCGCGCCGGTACCAGAGGTAGCCTCCCCCGACCACCAGCACGGCAAGCATCGCGCCGCGCGAATTGGTGAGGTACGTGCCGTAAAGCAGCAGCGACGCACAGCCCAGCCAGAAGACGCGCGCCACGCCCCGCCCGGGACGCGCGAGGAACATCGCCATCGGCAGCGTTGCGACGAAGAGCAGTCCGAGGTCGTTGGGGTCGTTGAAGATACCGACATACTGGATGCGCCCGCCTTCGCCGATCGGCATGCCCGTCCAGCCCATGCCCGTACGCGCCTGTTGTACGCCGTGCAGGGCGAGTACGACGGCGCAGAGGGTGAACACCGCCATGGCCACGCTCACGCGGCGCTGCGTGGTGCATGCCGCGCCAAACACGAAAAAGGCGATCACCACCGGGCCGAAGCGGGTGAGTTCGTCCAGGGCGCCGCCGCTCCACCCGTTGGTGACCTGCGACACCATCAGGATCAACAGGAACGCCGGCAGGATCACGAACTGCGGCGCCTCGAAGGTCTTCGATCCGGAGAACAGCCAGGCCAGGAACGCCAGGACCAGCACCGCCGGCAGGATCGGCACGAGGTCCAGTCCCGGCACGTAGTCCTGCGGCCGGATGATGGTGAGCACCACGTAGACGAGGATCAGGGGGAACATGGGGCGTCCTGCGGTCCGCGCACCTCGTGGGCGACGGTCGGGTAAGTCATCCACTGCGGCAGGGCGAGCATCGCCGCGAACCAGCCCGGACCCATGGTGCTTTCCACGGGCAGGCGGTGGAGCGCATAGCGGTTTTCCGAGGGTTCCGCGTTGGTGCCGCAGACATAGCTGCATGCAAGCCGGAACCCCGCGTTGCGCGTCGCGGAGATCACCGCGTCGTTGTAGGCACGGTCCCCGCCGACGGGATACGACATGAGTATCGCGGGCTGGGCCAGCTCGCGATCGAGCGTCGCCTTGGACTGGCGGATCTCGCGCGTCATCTCGTCCAGCGGCAGGCGGGCCAGCATGCGGTGGTGCACGCCATGCGAGCCGATCTCCAGTCCGGCGCGTTCCATGGCGCGGATCTGGTCCCAGGTCATGGGCCGGCACTGCCTGGGGCGGGCGTTGGCGGATGGCAGGTTCCATTCCGCTTCCAGCCGTTCGGTCATCGCGCTCTGGCCGAGCGCGTCGAGCCACTTCATGCGCAGCAGCACCTGGCCGGCGAGGCGGCGGCGCAGCGGCCGTTCGCGGGGCATCGGCACGTCGATGCCCAGTTCCGGGAGCGCGAGGCGCGGGGCCCCGGTCACCAGGATCATGTGCACCAGCCAGTCATAGGCGTAGGGCCTGCCGCTGTCGATGTGCCCGGTCGATACGAAGAACGTCGCGGGCACGCCCAGCTCGTCGAGGATCGGCGCGGCGACGTGGTAGTTGTCGTCGTACCCGTCGTCGAACGTGACGGCGACGGTATCCGGCGGCAGCGCCTCCCCGGCATCGAGCGCGGCGGCAACGTCGGTGAGCCGCATCGGGCGGAAATGGCGCTTGATCCGCTTCATCTGCTCGCGGAACTCGTGCGGCGGCGTGCTGATCAGTTCCAGGTCGAACGGGTAGGTCGCCGGATCGGGCAGCGGCATGACCCGATGGTAGGCGAGGATGCGCAGGTCGTGCTGCCACCACGCGCGCACCTTTTGCAGCGAGTGCAGCAGGCCGCTGGCGTAGCAGAGCTCGCCGAGCCGGCCCCGTATGCCGGGTGCGCCGCGGGCGGTCGGGTCGGTCACCATAGATGCAGCCTTCGATGGCGGGCGAAGGCGACCAGGGCCTGTGCCGCGAAGAGGTTGAGATAAAAGAAGGCCACCGCGATGCGTAGCGGCAGCCACCGGCCCAGGGTGGGGCGAAGGCGGGCGAGCGCGACCGCGAACGCGGCGAAGACGACGCCGAGAAAGCCGGACGCGTACATCGGGTGGCGGTTGAACAGCAGGCCGCAACCGACCGTGAAGGCCACGATCAACCAGGGCGCGAACAGGCGCAGCACCTTGTGGCTCACGAAGCGAAACCACAGTGGGTTGCTCCACGGCATCAGTAACCAGGGTGCCTGTTGCACCAACTGGTAGTTGCCCGCGAGGGTGCGTATCTTGCGGCGGCGCTCGTCCTGGGGATGGCGGGACGGTTGGTCCCAGGCGATGGCGCGCGGCTCGACGATCACCCGGTAACCGCGCGCGGCCACGCGCATCGGCACCAGCACGTCGTCGAGCACGGTGCCGGCGGGCAGGGGCTCGAACAGGTCGCGGCGCATCGCGTACAGCGCGCCGCTCACGCCGATGGTCGAGCCGGACCGGCTTTCGGCGTGGCGTATGGCCTTTTCGTAGCGCCAGTAGGCATCCACGCCCTGGGCGAAGCTGCCTCGCACGTTTTCCATGTGCAGCTCGCCACCGGCCACGCCCACCGACGGGTCGGCGAGGTTCGCCACCAGTTCGCGCAGCGCGCCCGGGGCCAGGCGCTGGCGGATGTCGGTAAAGAGGATCACGTCGCCACGCGCGGCGGCGACGGCGTCGTTGAGACAGGCCGCCTTGCCCCGGCGTACCGCGAACTCGAGCACGTGCAGCCGTGCGTCGACGACGCGCCGGGCCAGCGCCGCGGTGTCGTCGGTGCAGCCATCGCAGGCCAGCACGATCTCGATGCTCCCCTGCGGATAGTCCAGCGCGCGCAGGTTGGCCAGCTTGGCGCGTACCCAGGCTGCGCCGTCGTGCGCGGCGATCACCACGGTCACGCTCGGCACGGCCTCGCGCCGTTCGATCCGCAAAGGACGCAGGCGCGCCAGGCACGCCACGACCACCGGATAGCCCACGAAGACGTGAACCAGCAGGGCCGCGGACGACCAGCAAAGGAACCAGGCGATGTGGGTCATGGCGTTATCCCCGGTGGTATCGATTAACGCCGGTGCAGCAGGCGACCGAAGAAACCTCGCGGCTTCGTCGATGCCGCCGGCGGCGTGGCGGCCAGATCCGCCGCGAGCGTGCCGAGCGTGCCGTTGGCGATGTCCAGCAGGTTCATCGGTATCCCGGTGAGCTTGTGTACGCGCGTGGCCATGTCCACCGCCAGCAACGAATGACCGCCGACGTCGAAGAAGTTGTCGCTCGTACGCACGCGGGGCATGCCGAGCAGCTCCTGCCATACCGACGCGAGCAGGCGTTCCTGGTCGGTGCGAGGCGTGAGGTCGTGGTCCACGGCGTCCGTGCCGACCGGTGCAGGCAGCGGCAGTGCGTCGGTGTCGATCTCGCCATGGGGAAGGAGGGGAAAGGCCTCCAGCGCCGCGAGGTGGGTGGGCATCGCCCACGACGGGAGCGTGTCCGCCAGGGCCGCCCGAAGTTGCGCGGCGTCTACCGGTATCCCGGGCGCGCCGACCACGTAGGCGTCCACGCGCACGGTGCCGGCGGTGTCGTGGCGGGCGACCGCCAGCGCTTTGACGATACCCGGCCGCGCGAGCAGCGCGGTCTCGATCGCCGCCGGCTCGATGTCCATGCCGTGGCATCGCACACGGCGGCCGTCGCGTCCAAGGACCTGTACACGCCCCGCGCCGAGCCAACGCCCGCTATAGCCGGTGGCATGCGTGCCTGAGGCGCCGTGTTGCGGGTGGGCTCGCCGGCCGAAGGGCTGGGCGATCGCCGGGCCGCTCACCACGATGGCACCCGCCGCACCGATGGGGCACGGCTCGCCGTCGTCGTCCACGATCGACGTGGCGCATCCAGGCATCGGGCGACCCTCGTGCACGCCTTCGCCATCAAGGGCCGTTCGGCCGAGCGTGATGACGGGCGCCACCGACGCTTCGCCGAAGAGGTGCCATGCCTCCTGCCCGCGTTCCAGCCGGGGCATCGGACCGGCACAGACGACCCGGACGTCCGCACGGCCATGGGGGCTGTCGCCCACCCAGGTCGCGCCACGCGTCAGCGCGACGAGTGGCGCGAGCACCGAAAACGGATCGGCCGGCGACGCGTCACCCGACACGGTTTGCCCGGGTGACGGCGCGAGCAGGCCGCCGAGTACGTCGACCAGACGCGCGGTGGCGTTCCATGAAAGCGCCGCCCCCCGAGCACGCGCGTCGGCGCCGACGCCGTACCACGCGATCAGCGGCGCCTCGTCGGCGACGGCGGGACGGGGCATCGGATCGCCGTCGTCGCCGATCGCGCGGTCGGTCCATACCGCGCAATCGGCGGGCCAGTCGAGCAGCGTTTCGAGCGCGGCGTCGCCGACCATCAGGGTCGCACGGGCGTCCGTGACCACGTCGCGCAGGT
>CAJYHU010000373.1 GCA_913774655.1 uncultured Luteibacter sp.
GTTCAGACGTGTGCTCTTCCGATCTGTGGCCAACTCGGCGAAGCCGCGCGCGAGACCATCGACGAAAGCCTCGTCCGGGGTTGGCAGGGTCAGCGCGAGCAGCGCCCACGCGGGCGTGGCGCCCATCGCGGCAAGGTCGGAGAGATTGACCGCCAGGGCTTTCCAGCCGATGTCGGCGGGCGCGGTGCCCACCGGAAAATGCACGCCCTCGACGAGGGTATCCACGGCGATGGCCAGTTCGCGTCCCGTCGGAACGGCGACGACGGCCGCGTCGTCACCGATGCCGGTCAGCACGTCGTCTCGGTGGACGTCGGTGTGCCGGCGAATGCGGTCGATCAGGTCGAATTCCATGCGTACTCCATCGACGCGCGGGGATCGCGCGGGTACGTCAGGATCGCTTCTCGGCCGTACGCCAATGCGTCGCGAGTTTGTCGAGCACGCCGTTCACATAGCTGTGGCCGTGGTCGGCGCCGAAGCGCTTGGTAGCCTCCACCGCCTCGTTGATCACGACGCGGTAGGGCACGTCCGGGCGGTATTTCAGCTCGTAGGCACCCATGCGCAGGGCCGCGCGCTCGATGGGGTCGATCTGGCCGACTTCGCGGTCGACGAAGGGCTTGATGCCGTCGTCGAGTTCGGCCACGTGCTGCTCGACGCCACGCAGGATGTCTTCGAAGTATTCGAGGTCGGCCACTTCCATGTCCTGCTCATGGCGGAACTGCGCGATGACCTGGCCCATCTTCGAGCCGCCGACCTGCCAGGCGTAGAGCGCCTGGAGCGCGCGACGGCGGGCGCGCGAGCGGGCCTGGAGATCGATACCGTGGGGAGGCGTGGGCGTCATTGGCCGAGCTTCGCGTAGAGGTTGGTCATCTCGATCGCGACCATCGCCGCGTCGGCACCCTTGTTGCCCGCCTTCGTACCCGCGCGCTCGATGGCCTGCTCGATGCTGTCGGTGGTGAGCACGCCGAAGCACACCGGCACGCCGTGGGCATAGGCGGCCTGGCCCAGGCCCTTGGCCGCCTCACCGGCCACGTAGTCGAAATGCGGAGTGGAGCCGCGGATGACCGCGCCCAGGCCGATCACGGCGGCGTACTGGCCCGAACCGGCGACTTTGTAGGCGGCCTGGGCGATCTCCCACGCGCCGGGTACGCGGATGAGGTCGATCGCGTCGTCTTTCACGCCATGGCGCACCAGCGCGTCGCGCGCGCCGTCGACCAGGGGTTCGACGACGAACGCGTTGAAGCGGCCCGCGACGATGGCGAAACGGCCCTTGGGAGTGGCGAAATCGCCTTCGATGATTTTCATGTGGGTGTCCTGATGACGGATCGGCCGCCGGGCGGCCGGCTATTTTACGGGGTTTTGGGTCGCGGGTGCCCGGCGAAGACGAGCCGGGCGCGACCGCCACTTACTTCCAGGC
The DNA here is from genome assembly GCA_913774655.1 of uncultured Luteibacter sp. Classification (GTDB taxonomy): domain Bacteria; phylum Pseudomonadota; class Gammaproteobacteria; order Xanthomonadales; family Rhodanobacteraceae; genus Luteibacter; species Luteibacter sahnii. The sequence continues at coordinate 1,415 of CAJYHU010000373.1, forward strand.
GCCCCGCCGAGCCGAACGGCAGGGTGACCTTGGTCGGCCCGTGGCCGAACGGCAGCCCGGCGACGAAGGGGATGCCGGCTGCGGCCGCCACTCGATCGAAGGCGAGCGGAAGGTCGTAGCCGTTGTCGTATTCGGCCACGCGGTAACTGGTGAAATCGCCCAGGACCAGGGCCTTCTGCCGGGTGAGCACCCCGGCGTGGATCAGGTGGTAGAGCATGCGCTCCACCCGGTACGGTGGCTCGGCCACGTCTTCGATGTAAAGGATGCCCCCGTCGACCTCCGGGAAATACGGCGAACCGGCGAGGCTGGTGAGCATCGCGAGGTTGCCGCCCCAGATCGTGCCTTCGACGGCGACGGCGGGCGTGCCCGGGGATTCCCAGGCTACCTCGGCCTGATCGCTGGCAAGTACGTGCCACACGTGGTCCCAGGTCAGGGCATCGAGCCGGGGCGCCCCGAAATCGGACGCCAGCATCGGACCGCCGAGGGTGACGACGCCGCTGCGCGCCAGCAGGGCGCATTGCAGAGCGGTGAAGTCGCTGTGCCCGATGAGCGCCAAAGGCGCCGTCGCCAGGCGACGCAGCCCCTCGTAGTCGAGCAGGGGCAGCAGCGGATGCACGCCATAGCCGCCGCGGATCGCCAGCACCACGTCGGGCAACGGACCGTCGACCAGCGCGTTGAGATCGCCGGCACGCTCCGCGTCGGTGCCGGCGAACCGCAGCTGGCGGCGATCGAGCACGTCCAGGCCGGACAGGCGGTGACCAGCCGCTTCGAGCCGTTCGACGCCGCGGCGTACGGCCGGCACGTCGTGCGGGTAACCGGAAGGGGCGATCAGGCGGATGTCGTAGGTCATCGGGTCCGGGCTATCGGGGCGTCAGGGGCTACTAGATACGGAGTGCGCGAGGCCTTGGCAACCTCGCGCCGGTGGGCTAGTCGACCACCTCGAGGCCGAAGCCCGCGATGCCGACGAACTTGCGCTGGGTGCCGAGCACGCGCAGGCGCTTCACCCCGAGGTCGGCGAGGATCTGCGCGCCGAGCCCGAGCTGACGCCATTCCTGGTCGTCCTTCGGCGCCACCAGGGGCGCGCGTTCGCCCTTGAGCCGGGCGAGCAGGGCGTCGGGGGTGTCCTCGCCGGACAGCACCAACAAGACGCCGCGGTCGACCTCGCCGATGCGCCGCAGCGCCTCGGTGACGGTCAGGCCCAGGTCGTCGCGGCGCAGGTGGAGCACGTCCGACAGCGTGTTGCGCACGTGCACGCGGGTGAGCACGGGCTCGCCGTCCTCCACCGCGCCACGGGTCAGCGCGAAGTGCAGCCCGCGACGGATGCCATCGCGATATGCCACGAGGCGGAACGGTCCGAACTCCGTATCGACGTGATCCTCGTGCACGCGCTCGATCGTCTTTTCGGTCTCGAGCCGGTAACGGATGAGGTCGGCGATGGTGCCGATCTTCAGGCCATGCTTCGCGGCGAAGGCTTCCAGTTCGGGGCGACGCGCCATCGAGCCGTCGTCGTGGAGGATCTCGATCAGCACCGAGGCCGGCTCCAGGCCCGCCATCGCCGCGAGGTCGCATCCGGCTTCGGTGTGGCCCGCGCGCGTGAGCACGCCGCCCGGCTGAGCCGTGAGCGGAAAGATGTGGCCTGGCATCGTGATGTCCGAAGGCGTCGCGTCGGGCGCGGCGGCAACCTGGATGGTCCGCGCGCGATCGTGCGCGGAGATGCCGGTGGTGACGCCCTCGGCAGCTTCGATGGACACCGTGAAGTTGGTATGGAACGGCGAATTGTTGTCGCTGACCATGGGCTTGAGACCGAGCTGGCGGGTGCGCTGCTCGGTCAGCGTGAGGCAGAGCAGGCCGCGGGCTTCCCGGACCATAAAGTTCACGTCTTCGGGCCGCACCTTTTCGGCGGCCATCACGATATCGCCCTCGTTCTCGCGGTCTTCGTCGTCGAGGATCACGACCATGCGGCCGTTGCGAAAATCCTCAAGGATCTCGGGGATGGTGTTGAAAGCCATGCGATGGGACGTCCGGTCAGGCGAAGCCGTGCTGCTTCAGGAAAGCCTCGTCGAGGCGTGGCGTACCGCCTGCGGAAAGCAGGCGTTCGATATAGCGCGCCACGACGTCGACCTCGATGTTCACCGCGTCGCCGGGGCGGCGCGCCGAGAACGTCGTGTGTTCCACCGTGTGAGGGATAAGGTTCACCCCGAAGCGCTGGCCGTCGACGTCGTTCACGGTGAGGCTGGTGCCGTCGATGCACACCGAACCCTTGTGCGCGATGTAGCGGGCGAGATCGCGCGGCACCTCGAACGTCCAGCGCTGCGAGCGCCCGTCGGGCGCCACGGACACCACCTTGCCCAACCCGTCGACATGGCCGGACACGAGATGACCGCCAAGGCGATCGGCGAGGCGCAGGGCCTTTTCGAGGTTGACCGGGTCGCCGGGACGGCGAGCGCCGAGCGACGTCAGCGAGAGCGTTTCGTTGGAGACGTCGGCGGCGAAATGCGCGGCGCCGTAGTCGACGACCGTCAGGCACACGCCGGACACCGCGATGCTGTCGCCCAGGGCGACGTCGCCCATGTCGAGGG
>CAJYHU010000374.1 GCA_913774655.1 uncultured Luteibacter sp.
GGGTGCCCGGGGGTGGGCCTGGTGCACCCCCCGCGGGGCACGGGGCCCCGCCGGATCACGCGTCCAGGCCTTTCCAGGCGTGGCGTTCGGCCATCGCCAGGGCGAGCTTGGGGCTGCGGCGGGCGACGCGCTCCCGGACTTCGCGTTCGGCACGGATCGTCGGCCACGCGGCGAGGTAGTCTTTCAGCACGTCAGCGTCGCAGGCGTAGCGCGCGAAGGCATCGGCAGTGGCCGAGCGCAGCGCCACCGCGCCGTTGTAACCGCCGAAGCCCTGCGTGGCGCAGATCGCACCGCCGTCGGCCATCCCTTCGGACGGCTCGGCCTGGAGGGTGAAGTGGCCGGCCACGTCGGCGAGATCGGGGTCGAGCCGACGCAACGTCGGCACGCCCGGTGCCTTGCGGCCCAGCACGAACTGCAGCGCCTGCGCCACGGCCTTCAGGCCCGTTTCGCCCATGGTGTGGCCGTCGCCGACCGCCTTGGGGGTGCCGACGAAGAGCTTCGGCAGGTCGCCCTCCAGGCCCTGGCGCTGGGCGGCACCGCGCAGGCCGGCCAGCGCCGTGCCCAGGTCGGTCTTGGAGTTGGTGCGGGTGCCGGTGGCGTGCGCGGCGAGGTAGTGGAAATCGTGCACGCCGTAGCCGTGCCCTTCGTAGGCCATGTCGAGCGCCTGCACCAGGGCGTTTTCGCCGCCGAAACCGACACCGGCGAAATGCGCCTTGCCGCCGGCCTCCGCGCTCTGGCCCCAGCCGACGATGATCGAGGTGATGTCCAGGTGGTGGCGCAGGGCGAAGTCGAGCGTGGTGACCAGCAGGCCCGAGCCGCCGTGGCCCACGACGGTGCCGTCGGCGTCGATGTCGAAGGGAGCCAGCGAGTCGTGCACGCTGCGCACGACGCCGTCGGCATGCGCGGCGTTCTTCGCGGCGAGCTTGTCGCCGGTCATGAGGGCGCCGCCGCCGAACGCCTCGAGGATGCCGTAGGCGGGTTGCAGCGCGGCATCCGCCGCGGTCCACAGCACCATCTTCGGCTTCTGGAAACCGGGGTAATCAAACAGCAACTGCGGCGCGACGTCGGCCAGCGCCACGAGGCTGGACGCGCACGCGCCCACCGCCGTCAACGGCGTCTGCGGCACGCGCATGAAGCCGACGTTTTCCGAGCGCAGGGACTCGCGCAGTTCGGGGTTCTTCAGCACGCGACTGATGCCATACGCGGGCGAGAGCATGGTGGAAACGAGCGCGGGGCCATGCGAACCCAGCGAGTGCGCGAGGCGCACGGCGAAGGTGTCCTTGGGGAAACCGCCTTCGGGCAGCGGCGCGTCCGGACGCAACCACTGGCCCAGGCCGTCGAGGCCGCCGAACGCCGTGGCCGAGGCCACGCGGAACGCGAACGGATCGCTGACGATCTCCGGCAGCGGACGCGGCAGGCCAGCCAGCGCGCCGAGCGCGCCATACGCGAAAAGTTGCGATTGCAGCGACGGGCTCAGCAGGGGGTCGTTCTGGAACAGGCCGTGCATTTCTTTCAGCCGCGACGCGCGGATGTCTTCGAAGCGCAGGCCGGCGAGGCGGCGCAGGCCGACGGTTTCCAGGTCGTGCGGCAGGGGCGCGGCGATGTCGGTCACGACGCGCGGCGCGCGTTCGCGCACGCCGGGCACATGACGGATGCCGCTGTTTTCGCGCAGGGCATCGCCGTGCAGGCGTTCGAGTTCGTCGAGCGACACCGGCTGACCGGCGTGGTCGCCGTCGGCCCAGCGCATGCCGTCGCCCGCGTGCGCGGCGTTTGGATCGAGTTCGACCAGCCCGGCGTCGAACGCCGCGAGCGGCAGCCATTCGTCCGATCCGGCCACCCTGGCCTGGTAGGTTTCGGTAGAACCGACGGCCGACATGCTGCATGCCGTGCCGACGGTGACGAGGACCTGATCGCTTCTCAACATAGTGGGGCGGTACCTTGATGCCTGACCCCTCAGTATAGGCGCTTATCCGCCCGGACGCGTGGCTGCGGGCTTTTGTCGCGTCAGCGCGTCGAGCTCCACCACCTCGGCGATGGCCTTCATGCCTTGGGCATTCGGATGGAGATGATCGCCGGCGTCGTACGCCGTGCGCAGCCGCTGCGGATCGGCCGGGTCGCGCAACGCCTGGTCGATGTCCAGCACGCCGTCGAACGCGCCCGCGTCGCGGATCCACCGGTTGACCGCCTGGCGGATGCCTTCTCCCTTGTCGCTGAAATAACCGGCGCCCTTGTACGGCAACAGGGTGGCGCCGAGGATGCGCAGGTGCGCCGCATGCGCGCGGGCGATCAACTGGCGGTATCCCTCGATGAGATCGTCCGCCGTAAGCGGGCGCCCGCCGGGCCCGGCGTCGTTGCCGATGTCGTTGATGCCTTCGAAGAGGATGACCGTGCGCACCCGGGGCAGCGAGAGCACGTCGTGATCGAAACGGTGCAGGGCGCTGAGCCCTTGTGTGGGGTTGGGGGCGTCGGTCAGCACGCGGTTGCCGCCGATGCCCGCGTCGATCACCGCGAGCGGGATGCCTGCGGCGGCAAGGCGCCGGGCCAGCGCATCCGGCCAGCGCGCGTTGGCGCCGATCGGCGTGTCGTAGCCATCGGTGATCGAATCGCCGAAGGCCACCACCGTGTCGTGGCCGGGCGCGACAACCGTCAACGCCGACAGTTGGTACCACGAGGTGCTTTGGGCGGTGAACGCGGCCGCGTCGAGGTCGCCCGCGTGATCGCCGGCGTCCGACGCGCTGGCGTATGTCGTGTCGAACGCATCGTGGTGGAAGGTCGAACTGTCCACCGCGTCGGGCAGGTAGAGGCTCACCAGCAGGTTGCGTTGCGTGGTGACGGTCATCCGCACCGGATCGGTCCATACCTCGCCACCGGGCGGCAGGGTGAAGCCGGTCTTGCCGTGCACCGTCAGCGGATGCAGGGAGCCGGGCGCGACAGCCGCCTGCGACGATTGTTCGCCGAGCGTCGCGTGCCCCACGTGGAGCGGGGCGGTGCCGCGGAGGTTGGACAACCGCACGCGCGGCGCGGCGCCGTCCGACGAGGGAT
>CAJYHU010000375.1 GCA_913774655.1 uncultured Luteibacter sp.
GCCCGCGCCACAGCCACCATCCCCGTCAGCGCCTCGGTCACCTCCGGCCAGCCGCGGGTCTTGAGGCCGCAGTCGGGGTTGATCCACAGCTGGTCCGGCCGCAGCACCTGGAGCGCACGGGCGACCAGGTCGGCCATCTCGGCCTGGGTCGGTACGCGCGGCGAATGGATGTCGTAGACGCCGGGGCCGATGCCGTTGGGGTAGCGGAAGCGGGTGAAGGCGTCGAGCAGTTCCATCCGCGAGCGGCTGGTCTCGATCGAGATCACGTCGGCGTCCATCGCGGCCACGGCGTCGATGATGTCGTTGAACTCCGAGTAGCACATGTGCGTATGCACCTGGGTGGCATCGCTCACGCCCCCGGCGGCGATGCGAAAGGCGTCGACGGCCCAGTCGAGGTAAGTCGCCCATGCGTCGCGGCGCAGCGGCAGGCCTTCGCGCAACGCCGGCTCGTCGATCTGGATGATGCCGATGCCGGCTTTTTCCAGGTCGTGCACCTCGTCGCGCAGGGCGAGCGCGATCTGCCGGCAGACGTCCGCGCGGGGCACGTCGTCGCGCACGAACGACCACTGCAACATCGTGACCGGGCCGGTGAGCATGCCTTTCATCGGCTTGTCGGTGAGCGATTGCGCGAAGGCCGACCACGCCACGGTCATCGGTGCGGGACGGGCGACATCGCCGTAGATGATCGGCGGCTTGACGCAGCGTGAGCCGTAGCTCTGCACCCAGCCCAGCGCGGTAAACGCGTAGCCGTCCAGCTGCTCGCCGAAGTATTCGACCATGTCGTTGCGCTCGGGCTCGCCGTGCACGAGCACGTCCAGCCCCACGGTTTCCTGGAAGCGAACGGCGTGGCGGATGGCGTCGCGCAGCAGGGCCGCATAGGCGGCGTCGTCGAGGTGGCCGGCGCGGTGGGCGGCGCGGGCGCTGCGCAGCGAGCGGGTTTGCGGAAACGAACCGATGGTGGTGGTGGGCAGGTCGGGCAAGCCGAAGCGCTCGCGCTGCACGGCCGAACGGTGGGCATAGGCCGAGCGACGCTGGGCGAATTGCGGCGTGAGGCCGCGCACGCGGGCCCGGACATCCGCGCGTACCACCTCGGGCGAGGCCTGCCGCGCGGCGAGGGTTTCGCGTTGCCGATCGAGGACGCGGATCGCGGTCGCGTCGCCGGTGCCGGCATCCGCGTAACACCGTAACTCGCCGATCTTCTGCCGCGCGAACGACAGCCACGATGCGATGTGCGACGGCAGCCGCGTTTCTTCCGCGGCGTCGAACGGCACATGCAGCAGCGAGCACGACGTGGACAACCACAGGCGATCCGCGGACACGCGTTCGAGCAGCCGGGCGACGCGTGGCTGGAGGATGCCGGGATCGCTCAGCCACACGTTGCGGCCGTCGATGATCCCGGCGGACAGCACGCGATCGGACGGCAGCGCGTCGAGCACGCGCTCAAGCTGTCCGGGTGCGCGGGCGAGGTCCACGTGCAGCCCCGCGACCGGCAATGCGCCGGCGAGGGCGAGGTTGTCGTCCAGCGCGCCGAAGTAGGTCGCCAACAGCACGCGCACGCGGCCCTGTGCGGCGATCGCGTCGTAGGTGCGGCGCAGCGCAGCGCGCGTGGCCTCGTCCAGGTCGAGCACCAGCACGGGCTCGTCCACCTGTACCCAGTCCGCGCCCGCGTCCGCCAACGCGTCGAGCAGGCCGAGCCAGGCGGGCAGCAGGGCGTCGAGCAGGTCGAGTGCCGCGCTGCCGTCCACCGTCTTGGCCAGGCGCAGGAAGCTCACCGGGCCCAGCAGCACCGGGCGGGCCCGGTGGCCGGCGTCCACCGCCTCGCGGAACTCCCCGACGAGCTTCCCGGGACGGGCGGCGAAGACCTGGCCGGCGACGAGTTCGGGGACGATGTAGTGGTAGTTGGTATCGAACCACTTGGTCATTTCCAGGGCATGCAGGTCGACGCCGCTGTCCTGGTGTCCGCGTGCCATGGCGAAGTAGGCCGCCAGCGGGTCGCGCGCCTGCAGGGTGCGGTAGCGATCGGGAATCGCGTCGACCGCGACGGCCGCGTCGAGCACGTGGTCGTACAACGAGAAGTCGTTCACGGGCACGCTGTCGGCGCCCGCGTCGCAGGCGAGCTTCCAGTGGCGCCGGCGCAGGCTGGCGGCGACCGCGAGCAGGTCGTCGGTGGTGGTGTCTCCCTTCCAGTGGCTCTCCAGCGCGCGCTTGAGTTCGCGGCGCCGGCCGATCCGGGGAAACCCGAGGTACGTAACGTGTGGCATGAGTGGACATCCTCTTCAGTGGCAAAGAGGAGGGAAGGGCGGCAAGCCGCGCGCCACCCGGCGCGAGCCCGGCGGCGTGGTGCTGACCGTCGACCTTCGCCCCCGCGGGCGAACCGGTGCCGCCCCGGCGGGAGCGGACCCAGGTCGGACGGAGAGACGTCGCTCCCCGGCTGGCGGCAGGTCTTCGGGCTCGTGGATGTGGCATCGTCGATGCCGCCTCGACCGTCGCTTCCCGAAAGCGCGGACGCTTTCAGTGCGTTTGACGGGCTCGTCTCCACATACCGCTGCGGGGCAGCGCCGGATTCCCACCGGCTTCCCTCTTAGCTTTATCTTTGTATTCGAATACGAAGATAAAGACCGCTGGCGACCCGGAAATTAGTCGTCCGCACGGCGGAAGTCAAATGCGCCACCATGGGGGGCATGAAGCCAGGCCATGTCGTGATCGCAACGGTGGGATCGCAGGGCGATCTCTTTCCCTTCCTTGCCGTGGGCCGGGAGCTCGTCCGCCGTGGCCACCAGGTGACGGTCGGCGCGCACGGCATGCACCAGCAGGCGGTGGCCGCCGCCGGGCTGGAGTTCATCAACGCCACGGGCATCGCCGAGCCCGATGACAAGGCAGCGTTCGCCGCGCGCGCTTTCCATCCCGTGCGGGGGCCACGCTTCGTCGTGCGCGACCTCGCCGCGGTCGACGTGGCGGCGAGCTACGCGGCGTTGGCGCCGGTCTGCGCCGGGGCAGACGCCATCGTCACCACCACGCTGGCATTCGCGGGTCAGATCCTCGGCGAGACCCGGCCATTGGCCTGGCTGTCGGCGGTGCTGTCGCCTTCGGTGTTCCTTTCCGCCGACGATCCGCCGGCGACCGGCGTGGCGTGGTTCGATCGCTACGTGCGCGCGTCGTCGCGCCGGGGGGCGTGGCTGCAACGCGCCGCACGCGTGGCGACGCGCTCGTGGACGGCGCCGGTGCGTGCGTTCCGCCAAGCGCTCGGCCTGCCGCTGGTGTCCGCGTGGGGCGATCCGTTCCATCGCGGCCAGCACGCGCCCGGCGGTGTGCTGGCGATGTATTCGCCGTTGCTTGGGGCATTGCCTGGCGATGCCCCGCCGCAGGCCCTGCTCACCGGCTGGTGCCGTTACGCACCGGACAGCGGGCGCCTCGACGAGGCGTTGCGCGCCTTCCTCGACGCGGGCACGCCACCGGTGGTGTTTACCCTCGGGTCGGCGGCCGTGCATGCGGGTGAGGCCTTTCTCCGCGAGAGCATCCAGGCCGCGCGGTCGCTGGGCACGCGCGCCGTCTTGCTCACCGGTTCCCCCGCGCTGCGCGAGCGTCTGGGCCGATTGCCCGAGGGCATGCTCGCGATCGACTACGCGCCTCACGGCGCGCTGTTCGAGCGCGGTGCCGCCGTGGTGCATCACGGCGGCATCGGCACCACGCACGAAGCCCTGCGTGCGGGCCGGCCGGCGCTGGTCGTGCCGCACGGCTTCGACCAGTTCGACAACGCCGAACGCGTGGCGCGCCTGGGCGTCGGTGCGTCGCTGCGCGCCGGGCGCTATCGGGCCGGCCGGGCGGCCGCGCTGCTCGGGCGACTCATCGACGACCGGCGTGTGGCGGGGCGCGCCGCCCAGGTCAGCGCGACGCTACGCGCCGAACAAGGCACTTCCCGTACGGCGGACATGATCGAAGACGCCATCGAGCGCCGTCGTCAATCGAACCCTTCCACCGGATGGGGCACGTAGGCGTTTTCCAGCGTCGCGATCTCCTCGTCGGTCAGCGCCAGGTCCAGCGCCGCGACCGCGTCATCGAGATGATGCGGCTTGGACGCGCCCACGATCGGCGCCGTCACCCCCTGGCGCTGTGCGACCCAGGCCAGGGCCACCTGCGCGCGCGGCACGCCACGTGCGTCGGCCACGGCCTTCACCGCCTCGACGATGGCGCGGTCGGAGGCTTCCGTGGACCGGTAG
>CAJYHU010000376.1 GCA_913774655.1 uncultured Luteibacter sp.
CTCCTCCACGGAAAGGGCCGCACGAGTCCGTTGCGGTCGCGGCGACCACAGTCCCAATCGTTATGAGGTCGCGCCGCAGCGCGATGCCCGTAGTGTTTAATGACTCGCGGCCTCCCCGCCGCAAGCCACATCGAACCTAGCGCAAGAAATCGCGCCGGGCTACCTAGGGATTTCCCTAGATGCGCGAAAAAAGCGATGCTAGGCACGAAACCAGGGCGCGAACTTGCCGGAAGGGGGCTCAGATTCATGACGGACGCATCGGTCCTCGACGTCGAGGGCGTCGGCCTGCACGCCCCGCGCGTGAGCGCGTCGTTCCGGCTCACCTCCGAACGCCACCTGCTCGATCCGCTTCGCCACGAACTGGCGATCGAGGGCGCGACGAGTTGGCACAAAGGCGACATCGATCCGGCGACAGGGCAGTCGCGGCGCACCCATGGATGGTGCCTGGCGCTGGCGGAAGGGCCGACGTATTCGGCGGACACCGCGCTGGCCGAGCTGCTCCTCGCCCTGGCGGCACGGCGTGACGAGATCCTTCAGGCGATCCGCGCGCTCGACCTGGACGCGCACATGTGCCTGGACGTGCGGGTCTACGCGGGCCGGCTGCCGGCCATGCACTGCACCCCCGCGACGATCGGCGCCATGGCGTCCTACGGCGCCTCGCTGAGCGTGACCTTCACGACGGCCACCCCTGACTGAACCGCCTCGACACGCTCGCGCGGCGACGCGTCAGAGCATGCCCGTTTCGAGCTTGGCCGCGTCCGACATCATGGAATGGTTCCAGGGCGGATCGAACACCAGATCGACGTCCGCCTCGCGCACGGTGGGAATCATCTCCAGCTTGGTGCGGACGTCGTCGACGAGGATGTCGCCCATGCCGCAGCCGGGCGCGGTCAGCGTCATCTTGACGTACACCTTGCGCTGGCCGTCGTCGCCCGCGGCCAGGCTCACGTCGTAGACCAGGCCAAGCTCCACCACGTTGATGGGGATCTCCGGATCGAAGCACGTGCGCAACTGCTGCCACACCAGCTTCTCGACGTCGTCGTCCGAGGCGCCGTCGGGCAGCTCGATGGGCCGGGGCGGCTCCTTGCCCAGGGCGTCGGCGTCATGGCCGGCGATGCGGAACAGGTTACCCTCGACGTAGACGGTGAAACTGCCGCCCAACGCCTGGGTGATGTAGCCGATCTGCCCTGCCGGAAGCGTCACCGTTTCGCCCTGCGGCACCATGACCGCCGCGCAGTCGCGTTCCAGGGTGAAGGGTTCGCTGCTGAGGCTGAAGCCGCTCATGGGGTTCCTGTGGAGGGCCGCGGGCGGCCGCAAAGTCGTCGATTATGCGCCCGCGGCGCCGCTCGGTTAAGTCTTTTCCCAACGTCGGGGCAGCCTCGACGCGCCTCAAGGGCGCCACCGGCTATCATGAACGCTTTGTGTCAGCCCTGGTCCCCCATGCCTGAGCGCCTACGCCGCCTATTCAACCTGCTGTCCGGCCTGCTCTGCGCCGTGCTGTTCGGTTTCGCCGCCGGCGCCTTCTGGGTGCTGCCGACGCTGTTCACGGCCCGCCCCCTGCCGGCCCTGGCCCTGCCCGTGGGATGGCTGCTCGGCGTTACCGTGCGGCGCTGGCTGCGTTTTGATCGTTGGACGGGCGCCCTGCTGGCGGCGCTGGCCACGGCCCTGGCCGCGACCTACGCGGCCTGCCTCACGGCGGGCGCGATGCTCTCGGCGACGATGGGCGTGAGCTTCGCCCAGGCGCTCGTCACGGCAGGCACCGACATGCTGCTCGTCCTGGCGCGCTTCGCCCAGGGACCCGCCGAACTGGTGTTTTACGCGGCCGGCACGGTGCTTGCCGCACTGACGGCGTGGCCGCTCGGGCGTCGGCTTCATCGTGCATAAATGCCGGAAATCCGACCATTCCGGCGGCCTCTCGACGTCAACCGGGGCCCGACCATCGCGTTTAGCGGAGTGACCTGAGGCCGTATGGAGCACGAGGATGCGAACGACGACGAAGCGGAGGATGCCGTGAACGGCTCGCTCGCGCTCGACAGCGCGTCGCTGGACGATGCCCGCGACGTGCCCGCGAGCATGGATGCCTTCCTGGCCACCATCGAGCGCCGCGCCTGGCGCATGGCCGAGCTTCACCTGGGCCACCGCGACGACGCGCTCGACGCGGTGCAGGACGCCATGCTGCGGCTGGTGCGCCACTACGGCGACAAACCCGCCGCCGAATGGACACCGCTGTTCTGGGGCATCCTTCGCCGCCGCATCGTCGACCTGCAGCGCCGCCGCAAGGTGCGCTCGATCGTCATCGGCTGGCTCGGCGGCGGCCGCGACGACGATGGCGACGAACTGCCCAGTTGGGATCCCGCCGACGACGCCCCGGATCCGTCCGCCCGGCTGCAGGATTCCCAGGCCTACGGCGACATCGTCGCGGCGCTTCGGAAGCTGCCGCGGCGCCAGCGCGAGGCGTTCACCCTTCGCATCATGGAAGGCCTCGACGTGGCCGAGACGGCCGCCGCGATGGGCTGCTCCGACGGCAGCGTGAAGACCCACCTTTCGCGCGCGATGCATGCGCTGCGCAATCAACTGGAGGCATGGCGATGAGCCAGCACGATCGACACCTCGAACGTCGCGCCCGGGACCTTTACCTGCGCGCCAGCCGCGACGTCGACCCCACCACCGCCGGCCGCCTGCGTGCCGCGCGCCGGACGGCGCTCGCGTCGCCGCGCGAGTCGCTGGCCCGTCGCCTGGTCCTCCCCGCCGGCGCGTTCGCCATGATCGCGCTGGCCGCGCTCATGGTCTGGCAGCCGGCCGGTTCTCCCCCGGCACCGACGGGCATGACCGAACACGTGGTCGACACCGAACCCAACGACCTGCCGCCCGACGCCGACAGCGCCGATCCGGCCCTCTACCAGGACCTCCAGTTCTATAGCTGGCTGGCCTACAACGACACGCGAACCTCCCGCCCATGATCCGCATGCGCCACCGTGCCCTCCTTGCCCTGATGCTGTCCCTCGCGGCACCGCTGGTCGCGACCGCGCAGGATCACCCGGGTCCGCCTCCGCCGGGCGAACAGGGGCCGTTGCCGCCCCCCCGCCCATGGAAGCAGCTGACGCCCGACGAGCAGGACATCCTGGCGCCGCTGGCCCACGACTGGGACGGCTTTCCGCCCGCGCGCCAGTCGCACATGCTCGAAAAGGCCCAGCGCTGGCGGGGCCTGCCGCCCGAGCGCCGGGCGCAGATCCGCGAGCGCATCGAGCAGTGGCAGAAGATGACCCCCGAGGAGCGCGCCCAGGCCCGCGCCAACCGGGAGAAGTTCAGGGACCTCAGCCCCGAACAGCGACTCAAGCTGCACGACGCGTTCGAGCGCTTCCGCAACCTGCCGCCCGAGCAGCGCCGCGCCTTGATGGACAAGTGGCGCGACCAGACGCCGGAGCAGCGCCGTCAGTGGGTCGACAACCTCGGCCCCAACGACGCGGTACCGCCGCCCCCGCCCCCGGGGGGTTGACCCAGGGAGTAAGATGGACGGATGAGCCTATCCGACCTCGCTTTCCTCGAAGCACGCCGCTCGGTGCCCTCGCGCCAGCTCGGCGAACCCGGCCCTGACGACGCCACCCTGCACCGCCTCATCGAGGCCGCCATGCGCGTGCCTGACCACGGCAAGCTCGAACCGTTCCGCATCCGCATCCTGCGGGGCGACGCGCGTCGGGCGTTCGGCCGCACGCTGGCCCGCATCGCCCTGGAGGCCGATCCCGACCTCTCCGAAGCGCGCCGCGAGAAGGAGCGCAACCGCTACGAACACGCGCCCGTGGTGCTGGTCGTGTCGGCGAAGATCGACGGCGACAGCAAGGTACCCGCGCTGGAGCAGGACCTCACCGCCGGCTGCGTGGCCTACAACCTGCTCCTCGGCGCCCAGGCCCTGGGCTTCGGTGCGCAGTGGCTCACCGGCTGGGCCGCCTACGATCGGGACGTCGCCCGTCTGCTTGGCATGAAGAAGAGCGAACACATCATCGGCTTCATCCACGTGGGTACGGCCGCGATGGACGCGCCCGAGCGCGAGCGGCCGTCGTACGACCGCATCGTGAGCGAATGGGTGCCGTGAGCGCCGCCGACACCGTCCATCTCGTCGACGGCAGCCTCTATGTGTTCCGCGCATGGCACTCCATGCCGGACGAGTTCCACGGGCACGATGGCCACCCGGTCAACGCGGTGCACGGTTTCACCCGTTTCCTGTGCGAACTGCTCGAGCGCAGCCGTGCCGAGCACATCGCCGTGGCGTTCGACGCCTCGCTCACCACGTCGTTCCGGAACGCGATCTACCCGGCCTACAAGGCCAACCGCGACCTGCCGCCGCCGCAGCTCGAGCGGCAGTTCGCGCTGTGCCGCGAGATCGCGGCGGCGCTCGGCCTCACGGTGCTCAACGACCACCGTTACGAGGCCGACGACCTGATCGGCAGCGCCCTTTGGGGCCTGCGTAGCCATGGGTTCCGCGGCGTGATCGTCTCGGCCGACAAGGACTTCGGCCAACTGATCGGCGAACACGACGAGCAGTGGGATTTCGCGAAAAACCTCCGCTGGGGGCCGACCGGCGTGTTCGAACGCATGGGCGTGCACCCTTACCAGGTGGCCGACTACCTTGCCCTGTGCGGCGACGCGGTAGACAACATCCCTGGCGTGCCCGGCATCGGCGCCAAGACCGCGGCCGCGCTGCTGGCGCATTTCGGCAGCCTCGACGCGATTCTCGAGCGGGTCGACGAGGTGGCCTTCCTGCGCATTCGCGGCGCGGCATCATGCGCTGCCCGCCTGCGCGAACACGCGGGGCAGGCGCTGCTGTGCCGTCGCCTCACCCGCATCGCGCTCGACGTGGCGGTGGCCGAAACCGCCGACGCGCTCAGCCGGCGCCAGGGCGACGCATCCGCCGTGGACGACCTCTGCGAACG
>CAJYHU010000377.1 GCA_913774655.1 uncultured Luteibacter sp.
GACAAAACCGAGAACGCAAATTCAACGGGACTCTGGCGGGGAAGATCGCCGATCTGGTTGCCGGCGCACTGATAGTGCTCAGCTTTTTCGTCTGAGTGCAGTTCGGGGAGAAGCGCGCGCTCCCCAAGCTCCGTGGGCGACGCGCAGCCTGGACGGCACGGTTGACCTGGCCCCCAGCCTCACCACACGCGCCTTGAACGGGCTGTTGGCAGTCGCCAAGATCGCTGCTATGATTCGCGGCTCGTGGGGCGGTAGCTCAGCTGGGAGAGCGTCGCGTTCGCAATGCGAAGGTCGGGAGTTCGATCCTCCTCCGCTCCACCATTCATTCCAGAACGAACGCCCGGGGTCCAACGACCTCGGGCGTTTTCGTATACGTGCCCGCGGCGACCGTGGTCGGCTCCGCGTTCATTCCAGGCGTTGCCTGAGCCCCAGTGCGTTCGGCACGGCCTCGCCGCGGGCCGTGTTGTCGAAGATGCACCACACGTCCCTGCCCACGTGCCGCGCCTCGCGCATTTGTAGCGCCATGGCATCCAGAAAGGAGTCGTCGTAGGCGGAGTGATAGATATGGGGCGATCCGTGCAGGCGAAGGTAAAGCAACCCGCGGTCCGCCGACGACACCACCTCAGGGACGGGGGAAGGATCCGCCCAGACGCGGGCGACGCCCGCGTCGACAAGCAACCTCGAGCCCGCGTCCGTAAACCACGATGGGTGACGCGGTTCGCAGGCCAGCGGAGCGTCGGTGTAGCGGCGCACAAGGGAGAAGAACGCACCGGCGGCCAGCTCGTCGAGCGCGAGGCTCGGGGGCAACTGGACCAGCAGGCACCCGAGCTTGCCTTCCAAACCCTCGACCTCGTGCATGAAGGCGTCCACCTCCGGCTCCGCGCTTCGCAGGCGCCTGTCGTGCGTGATCGTCCGCGGCAGCTTGACGCTGAAGCGGAACGGTCCGGGCACGCTGTCCGCCCAGCGCCGATAGGTTTTGTGCTGGTGCGACCGGTAGAACGACGAGTTGATTTCGACGCACGAGAACACCTGGGCATAACGCTCGAGATGGCTGCCCTCGCCGGGAAATCGCGCCGCCACCGACGACGACAACGCCCAACCGGCGCACCCGATGCGTACGTGTGCTCGACCCGTCATGCGGCGTCTCCGAGGGGCGTAAGGGGTCTGCCGGGCATGAAAAAGCCGCCCCCGCTGATGGACGGGGGCGGCTGTCCGACGAATGGGGTGGATGCCGCCGGGTGAGAGCGATCATCCCGACCGGAACGTGCAGTCATCGTGACGATGATCCCCCCGTGATTGAGGCGACAGCTCCCGGCATCACGCTGATTGACAGGACCGACGCTCAGGCGAGCATCTCGCCTGAGCGCCAGGATCAGAAATTCCAGCGGAACCCGAGGTTGACCGAATCACTCTTCGTGTGTTCCGCGCGGTCGGCGTTGTAATACACGAAGGTGCTGGCGGCCGGGGTGATGTCGAAGCTCATGCCCACGCCGGCCTGCCAGTGGTTGCGCATCGGTCGGGCGCCCACCATGGCATTGGCCATGGTCGGCATGCTGGCGAAGGCGTTGTACACCGTCACCGGGTCGTCCTTGGTGTTGTGCAGGTAACGCACGAGCACGATCGGGTGCAACTGCGGACCACCCACGCCCAGGTCGATGTCGCCGACCAGGCGCGCGCCTACGCCGTACTGCATGCTGCGGGCCACGCTGCGGCCAACGCGCAGATCCGCGTCGCTCGCGCCCTGCTCGGTGAAGGCGTCGTACTTCACCTTGGTGTAATACGCGCCCACGAACGGTTCCAGATGCACGCTCTTGCCGATCGGGAACCGATAGCCGCCTTCCACCGCGGCGTTTTCGGTCTTGCCATCGTATCGGCCGGTGGCCTGCGGTTGCCAGGCGCCCACCGCGATGCGGCGCGTGCTGTCGACGTTCTGCCAGCCATACGAGGCCAGGCCCTGGAACCACCATGAGTGCCCGTCGAAGTACTGCGCGTGCACACCCACCGCGTACTGGTCGGCATCGGTGCGGTCGTTGCGGCTACCGACCTCGTTGCGCGAATTGGCCACGTTGGCATGCACACCGATGCGCCAGTCCGTGCCCACCGGGGCGTCCGCGCCGACGACGAGGCCGTGGATGCGGTAGTCGGTGCGGGCCACTTCCATGCTGCGGGAGAGATCGCTGCTCGAGGTATACGGCTCGGCCCACGCCGCCGGGCCCTGCTCTCCCGTGTCGCGCTGCAGCTTCAGGCGGTAGAACACCGAATTCTGGTACTGGGCCTGCCCACCCAGTTCGGCGCCCGCCGCGGAGGCGTAGGTTTCGCCGGTCAGCGAATCGAAGGCGCTTCGCACCTGTTCGGTCGTCAGGCCACGCACCTGGCCGAGCAGGATCGGCATCGCGTCGCCGACCGAGGCCGCGATGAGCTGCAGGCCATTCGCCGTACGACGCTGGTTGCCGTTCAGGCCGGGGAACTGGCCGAACGGCATGCCCCCCGTGCCCAGGCCACTACCGGCCTGCGACAACGTGAGGATCAACGCATCGCCCTGCTGGCTCACGCTCGTGTCGAGGAACGGCAGGCGCGGTTGTGCCACGTTCGTGTAGTTGCCCGTGAAGCCGCCCGTCGCGGTGAGGATCGGATAGTTCGTCACCTGTGCATAGCTGCCCGGCGACGCCAGCACCACCGCGGTGCCACCCAGCACCGCGGGGCCCGTGACCTTGATGGCATCGTGCGCGCCGTTCGCGTCCGTGCGCACCTGCGTGACGGACCCGTTGGAAAGGTTCAATCCGCCCGTCGTCATCGTCGACCCGGGCACCCCGGTG
>CAJYHU010000378.1 GCA_913774655.1 uncultured Luteibacter sp.
TCCGCCGCAACGATCTCGTGATGACCTTCCTGCCGGAAGCCAAGCTCATCAGGAGCGAACGGCGCGAGAACTTCGATGTGTTTCCGAACCTGCTCGGCGCCTCGGAATCGGCGATCGCCGAGCTCTACGGCGCGCGCCTTCTCGGCAAGGGGCGGGTGGCCGGGATCGATGCCGACGTGGTTCAGCTGGCGCCACGGGACACGCTGCGTTTCGGCTACCGCGTTTGGAGCGAACGCCGCTCGGGGCTGGTGCTCAAGCTGCAGACGCTGGATGCGGAAGGGCGCGTCGTCGAACAGTCCGCCTTCTCCGAGCTGCAGCTCGACGCGCCCGTCAAGCCGCACGCGCTGGCGCAGATGATGAACAAGACGGCCGGCTACCGCGTGGAAAAGTCGGAGCTGGAGCGCACGACGGCAGCTGCCGAGGGCTGGTCGCTGCGCGCAGGGGTCGCCGGCTTCAAGCCCGTCAGCTGCTATCGCCGGGCGCTCACCGCGCGCGGGGCCGAATCCGGTGAGCGCACGATGCAGTGGACCTTCTCCGATGGACTGGCGACGGTGTCGCTGTTCGTCGAGCCGTACGACGCCGAGCATCCGCTGCAGGAGGGCACGATGGCGCTCGGCGCCACGAACACCTTGACGCGCCGCGTTCCGGATGCGCAGGGTGACTGGTGGCTCACGGCCGTCGGCGAGGTGCCTGCACAGACACTGGAGGCCTTTGCGCGCAATCTTGTGCGCAATCGCTGAAATCCGCGGCCCCGGCCGACGAGCGCTGAACCAAAGCGACCAGGACAATTCAGAGCACTGTCCTGAATCCCATTCCATCCTGAAAGCAGTTCGATGATGTTCCAACCCGAGGGCAAGAAACTTCATGCACGGCTGGTCGCCGGCGCGCTGGCCGTGGGCGCCCTGGCGGCCGTACAGGCGCCGTTGACGCCGGCCTTCGCGCAATCGGCGCCGCAACCCGCAGCACCGACGCGTACGCTGCCGGATTTCACCGACCTGGTGGACCAGGTGGGGCCGTCGGTGGTGAACATCCGTACGGTGGAACGCGTGGCGCAGCGCGGCAGCAACGGCGAGATGGACGAGGAGATGCAGGAATTCTTCCGCCGCTTCTTCGGCCAGCCCATCCCCGGCGTCCCGCGCCAGGGGCCCCGGCCCAACCGCCCTCAGCAGCCGCAGGAAGAAGAGCGCCCGCGCGGCGTCGGGTCTGGCTTCATCCTCACGCCCGACGGCTATGTGATGACCAATGCGCATGTGGTCGAGGACGCGTCCGAGGTGCTGGTCACGCTGCCGGACAAGCGCGAGTTCAAGGCCAAGATCGTGGGTGCGGACAAGCGCACCGACGTCGCCGTGGTCAAGATCGAGGCCACCGGCCTGCCGGCAGTGAAGGTGGGCGACATCTCGCGCCTGCGGGTGGGCGAATGGGTGATGGCGATCGGCTCGCCATTCGGCCTGGAGAACACCGTGACGGCCGGCATCGTGAGCGCCAAGCAGCGCGACACGGGCGACTACCTGCCCTTCATCCAGACCGATGTGGCCATCAACCCGGGCAACTCGGGTGGGCCGCTGATCAACATGCGCGGCGAGGTGGTGGGCATCAACAGCCAGATCTATTCGCGCTCGGGCGGGTTCATGGGCATCTCGTTCTCGATCCCCATCGACGAGGCCATCCGGGTCAGCGACCAGTTGCGCACCTCGGGCCGCGTTTCGCGCGGTCGCATCGGCGTGCAGATCGACCAGGTCACGAAGGACGTGGCGGAGTCGATCGGCCTGGGCAAGGCCCAGGGGGCGCTGGTGCGCGGCGTCGAAGCCGGCTCCCCGGGCGAGAAGGCCGGCGTGGAGGCGGGTGACATCATCGTGAAGTTCGACGGCCGTGCGATCGAGAAGCCCAGCGACCTGCCGCGCCTGGTCGGCAACACCAAGCCCGGGACCAAGAGCACGCTGACCGTGTTCCGTCGAGGGGCCACCAAGGACCTCACGGTCACGGTCGCCGAGCTGGAGCCCGACAAGCCGGCGCGCCCCGCCACGCCCCGCGAGGAGCCTTCGCCGAAGCCCTCGTCGGCCTCTGCC
Source organism: uncultured Luteibacter sp. (assembly GCA_913774655.1). Lineage (GTDB taxonomy): Bacteria > Pseudomonadota > Gammaproteobacteria > Xanthomonadales > Rhodanobacteraceae > Luteibacter > Luteibacter sahnii. The sequence continues at coordinate 2,067 of CAJYHU010000378.1, forward strand.
GCGGCAAAGGCGTTGGGCCTGCTCGTCAACGAGCTCAACGACGCGCAGAAGAAGGACCTGAAGCTGCGAGGCGGCGTGCGCGTGGAGGCCGCTTCGGAGGCCGCCGCACGCGCCGGCCTGCGCGAGGGCGACGTCATCCTTGCCGTCGGCAACCTGGAGGTGGCGAACGTCAAGGAGTTCGATGCCGCCCTCGCCAAGGCCGACAAGTCCAAGCCGATCAGCGTGCTGTTCCGGCGCGGCGAGTGGGCCCAGTACGCGCTGATCCGGCCCGCCCGCTGACGGTTTTGTGACGGTCAAGTGGCCCCACCCGCCAGTCGGGATTGGGGTCTTTTTTTAGCGACAGGGGCCGTGCTGGGCGGGTACGCCAGAGAAAATTTGGGTTCCCCAGCGGCTGTCGAATTTGTTTGCGCCCACTAACTTGTTGGTGGGTTAATGACCAATTTCGATAGAATGCGTGGCCACGCGTGCCAGCTCGGCGCATAAGCAGGTGGGTTGGCGCCACGATGCGGGATGTCCCTGCACGGTGCACCGCCGCTCCACAGATCGCCCACAAGTTGTTCATCAAGTAGCCCACAGATGCTGTGGATAAGTTGTTTATAAATCCCATGTTGCTGACCCGCAACGAGCATCGTGGCACCTTCCCTGGCCTGTACGCGCCCCCTGTTTTGCCTACAATGAAGTTCCAACTACTGCAGTTGCCATTGCTTGTTGGTTCAGGGCGCGTCTCTCGAGGACGCGCCCTTTTTTCTTGTGCGCGTCCCTCTGTGCGCCAGCTATTTCAAGTACTTAAGCGTTCCCGTTGATGAATCACATCAGAAATTTTTCGATCATTGCGCACATCGACCACGGGAAATCGACGCTGGCTGATCGCCTGATCCAACGCTGTGGTGGGCTCGCCGAGCGCGAGATGGAAGCGCAGGTGCTCGACTCGATGGACATCGAGAAAGAGCGTGGGATAACCATCAAGGCACAGACCGCTGCGCTGCATTACAAGGCGCGCGACGGCCAGGTCTACAACCTCAATCTCATCGACACGCCGGGCCACGTCGACTTCTCGTACGAAGTCTCGCGCTCGCTCTCCGCCTGCGAGGGTGCGCTGCTCGTCGTCGATGCATCGCAAGGCGTGGAAGCGCAGACGGTGGCCAACTGCTACACCGCGCTCGACCTCGGTGTGGAAGTGCTGCCGGTGCTCAACAAGATGGACCTGCCGCAGTCGGACCCCGACAACGCGAAGGCCGAAATCGAGGACGTCATCGGCATCGACGCGAGCGATGCGATTCCGTGTTCGGCCAAGACCGGCATGGGCGTGGACGAGATCCTCGAGGCCATCGTCGCCAAGGTGCCCGCACCGCGCGGCAACCCGGATGCGGCGCTGCGCGCGATGATCATCGACAGCTGGTTCGACCCCTACGTCGGCGTCGTGATGCTGGTGCGCGTCGTCGATGGCCGCCTCGCCAAGGGCGAACGCATCAAGATGATGGCCACCGGCGCCACCTACAACGCCGACAACCTGGGCGTCTTCACGCCCGCAAACGAGCCGCGCGACGCGCTGGAGGCGGGCGAGGTGGGCTACATCATCGCCGGCATCAAGGAGCTGCAGGCCGCCAAGGTCGGCGACACCGTCACCCTGATCAAGGGCGGCACGGGCGGCGCGGCCTTCACCGCGACGGAGCCCCTGCCGGGCTTCAAGGAGATCCAGCCGCAGGTCTTCGCGGGCCTGTACCCGACCGAGGCGAGCGAATACGACCAGCTGCGCGACGCGCTGGAAAAGCTCAAGCTCAACGACGCCTCGCTGCATTACGAGCCCGAGGTGAGCCAGGCGCTGGGCTTCGGCTTCCGCTGCGGCTTCCTCGGCCTGCTGCACATGGAGATCGTGCAGGAGCGCCTGGAGCGCGAGTTCGACCAGGACCTCATCACCACCGCGCCGAGCGTGGTCTACCAGGTGGTGAAGAACGACGGCGAGGTCATCATGGTCGAAAACCCCGCCAAGATGCCCGACGTGGGCAAGATGGCGGAGATCCGCGAGCCCATCGTCACCGTGCACCTGTACATGCCGCAGGAATACGTCGGCGCCGTCATGACGCTGGCCAATCAGAAGCGGGGCGTGCAGATCAACATGGCCTACCACGGCCGCCAGGTCATGCTGACCTACGACATGCCGCTGGGCGAGATCGTGCTGGACTTCTTCGACAAGCTGAAGTCCGTGAGTCGCGGCTACGCCTCGATGGACTACGAGTTCAAGGAGTACCGGGCGTCGGACGTGGTGAAGGTCGACATCCTGCTCAATGGCGAGAAGGTCGATGCGCTGTCGATCATCGTGCACCGCACGCAGGCCCAGTTCCGCGGTCGGGCGGTGGTCGGCAAGATGCGCGAGATCATCAGCCGCCAGATGTTCGACGTGGCGATCCAGGCCGCCATCGGCGCCAACATCATCGCGCGCGAGACGATCAAGGCGCTGCGCAAGAACGTGCTGGCAAAATGTTACGGCGGCGACATCACCCGCAAGCGCAAGCTGCTCGAGAAGCAGAGGCCGGCAAGAAGCGCATGAAGCAGATCGGCTCGGTCGAGGTGCCGCAGGAAGCCTTCCTCGCCATCCTGCAGGTCGAAGAATAAGCGGCGGCCCGGCCCGCCAGAAGAAGAATTCCCAGCGATGGCACTCCTGACTTCCCTGATCCTGGCCGCCTTCGTCGGCTACATCGGCGCCTGGTACACCGGCGCGGTGGAGGGCAACTTCGCCCTGCTGCTCCTGTTGGCGACGGTGGTCACCGGCGCATACTGGCTGGCTGAGCGCTTCTATTTCCTGCCGCGCCGCCGGCGCGCCGCGGAGGCCTTCGAGACCTCCAGCGCACAGCGGCGCGAGGCACTCACGCAGCAGGGCATCACGCAGTTCGACCGCGAGGACAGCAAGGCTCGCGAGAAGATCCTGGCCCAGCCCTGGTGGCTGGATTGGACCGCCGGGCTGTTCCCGGTGATCCTGGTCGTGTTCCTGCTGCGCTCCTTCGTGGTCGAGCCCTTCAAGATTCCCTCGGGGTCGATGATGCCGACCCTGCTCACCGGCGACCTCATCCTGGTGAACAAGTTCACCTACGGGCTTCGCCTGCCGGTCGCCAACACGAAGATCACCGACGGCATCCCGCCGGCGCGTGGCGACGTGATGGTTTTCCGCTATCCGCCCAAGCCGAGCATGGACTACATCAAGCGCGTCGTCGGCGTGCCCGGCGACGAGGTGGCCTACCTCAACAAGAAGCTCACCATCAACGGCCAGCCGGTCAGCAAGGTCGAAGTGCCCGACTACTTCGACGACGAGGTGATGCGCTACTTCAAGCAGTACCGCGAGAACCTGGGCGGCAAGGAGCACCTGCTGCTCAACGACGACACGCGCCGCGCAGGCCTGTCCGACGCCGAGATCATGTCGTTCCCGAACCGTGAAAATTGTCGTTACAGTGTCGAGGGCGTGGTCTGCAAGGTGCCGCCCGGCCAGTACTTCATGATGGGCGACAACCGCGA
>CAJYHU010000379.1 GCA_913774655.1 uncultured Luteibacter sp.
CGACGACTTCTACCTGACCCGCGCGGAACGCGAAGCCCTGGCGCGCGACGTGCATCCGTTGCTGATCACCCGAGGCGTGCCCGGCACGCATGACCTGGCCCGCCTTACCGGCACGCTCGATGCGCTGGAACACGCAGGCGCCGACCGTCCGGTGAGGGTGCCGCGTTTCGACAAGGGCGTCGATGACCGGGCCCCGACGGACCGGTGGTCCGTGGTAACCCATCCACCGCGCCTGGTGATCCTGGAAGGCTGGTGCCTGGGCCTGGCGCCGCAGGACGACGCGGCGCTGCACACGGCGGTTAACGCCCTCGAACGCGACGAGGATGCCGACGGCCGGTGGCGTCGCTGGGTGAACGAGCGGCTCGCCGACTATGCGGCCGTCTGGCGGCGACTCGATGCGCTCGTGGTGCTCCGGGCCCCGTCGTGGGAGATCATCGCGCGCTGGCGCGACGATGCCGAGCGGCCCTTGCGCCAGCGCGGTGAACCGCGGGCGATGGATCACGGGGCGTTATCGCGATTCCTTCAGCATTACGAACGATGGAGCCGACACGCGCTGGCGACGCTGGGACCGCACGCCGACCTCGTCGTCGACCTCGATGCCGAACGCGGCGTCACCGCGCTGTCAGGCGATCGCCGATAGACGGTCACACGAACAACGCGGCATACCCATCCCGCGCATCCGGCCACCGGCAACGAAAGCCGCTCGCCCGCAGGCGCGCGTTCGACAACCGCTTGCTCCCCACGCCCGTCGGCGAGGGGCCATCGCCCGGCACCGGCGCACCGAGCAGACCGGCCAGATGGTCGTAAAGCGCGTCGATCGGCAACGGGGTGTCGTCGACGCCGACATACACCCGTTCGGGTGCATCGAGCGTCAGCACGTGCACGAGCGCCGCCGCGGCATCGTCCACGTGGATACGGTTGGCATAGACACCCTTGCCTCGCGGCACCACCGCCTTTCCCTCGCGCAGGCGTTCGAACAACTGCGTGCGTCCCGGCCCGTACAACCCCGCGAGCCGGACGACGACATCACCCTCCCCGAGCAGCCGTTCGGCCTCCAGCAACACACGCCCGTTGAATCCGGGTGGCGCGGTCGGCGTCCTTTCGTCGACCCATCCCTCCCCGTGCTCTCCATAGACGGCCGACGAGGACACGAAGACCGTGCGCGCGGGCCGCGACGGCAGGGCGGCCAGGAGATGGCGCAGCCCGTCGACGAACACCGCCCTGTACGCGGCCTCGTCGCGGCGGTCCGGCGTGGCCGCGAACACCAGCGCATCCACCGCCGGCAGGTTCGCAAGCGTTTCCGGACGGGTGAGGTCGCCGCGCAGCCAATGGACCCCGTCATCGCCCTGCGCCACCTCGCTGCGACGCAGGGCAAGCACGCGATGCCCGCGACCGGCGAGCTGACGCGCCACCCGCTGGCCGACATCACCGGCACCGGCGACCAGGACGGTGGCATACCTCGACAGCGGGCTTGTTGTTAGCATGGGAGCGATGAATCCTTCGCCTAACCTGTTTCTCGTGGGCCCTACCGGCGCCGGCAAGACCACGATCGGACAGCGCCTCGCGGCGCACTTCGGCTTGCCGTTCGTCGACCTCGACGTGGACATCGCATCGCGCTACGGCGATACGGTGACCGCGATCTTCGAGCGCGAGGGCGAAGCGGGGTTTCGCTCGCGCGAAAGCGCGCACCTGGACGAGTTTAGCCGCCACCAGGGCATCGTGCTCGCGACGGGCGCGGGCGCCGTGCTCGATCCCCTGAACCGCGACGCGCTAATCTCGCGCGGCACGGTGTTGATGCTCGGTGTCGACGTGGACGAACAACTCGACCGGCTCCGCGACGACAGCACGCGACCGATGCTCGCGGGCGACGACCGCCGCGGCCGCCTGCAATCGCTCGCCGACAACCGCAACCACCTCTACGAAGACATCGCCGACCTCATCTTCCATGGCCGGCACGAAGGCGTGGACAGCGCCCTGCCCCGCGCCATCGCTCTCCTCGAACGCCACTGGAAACGCTGCTGATGGATACCGTCGACGTCGAACTGGCCGGACGCGGCTATCCCGTGTGGATCGGCCCGGGCCTGCTGGCCGACAGCGCTCGCTGGCGCGCGCGCATCCGCGGGCGGCACGTGCTGGTCGTCAGCAACACCACCGTCGCCCCACTCTATCTCGGCGCACTCACCCGGGGCCTCGAAGGCCTGCACTGGTCGTCGTTCCTGCTCGATGACGGCGAGATGCACAAGACCTTCGCCAACGTCGGCAAGGTACTCGACGCGCTCGGCCAGCTCGGCGCCACCCGCGACGCCTGCGTGATCGCCCTGGGCGGCGGCGTGGTCGGCGACCTGGCCGGATTCGCGGCGGCATGCTGGATGCGCGGCATCGATTTCATCCAGGTGCCGACCACCCTGCTGGCCATGGTCGACTCGTCGGTGGGCGGCAAGACCGGCGTGAACCTGCCGGTCGGCAAGAACCTCGCCGGCGCCTTCCACCAGCCGCGCGCCGTGGTGGCCGACACCGACGTGCTCGCGTCGCTGCCGCAACGCGAATACCTCGCTGGCGTGGCCGAGATCGTCAAGGGCGCCGCGATCGGCGACCCGGCATTTTTCGCCTGGCTCGAAGCGCACGCCGACGCCATCGCCCGGCGCGACAGCGCACCGCTCATCGAAGCCATCGCCCGTAAGTGCCGCTACAAGGCCGGCGTCGTCGCCCGCGACGAAACCGAACAGGGCGAGCGCGCCCTGCTCAACCTCGGCCACACCTTCGGTCATGCCCTGGAAACCGCCGGCAACTACAGCGAGATCCTCCACGGCGAAGGCGTCGCCATCGGCATGGTGCTCGCCGCCCGACTTTCCGAGCGACTCGGCATGGCGGCGGCGGACGACACCCGGCGCCTGGTCGCGCTGCTCGAACGCCTCGGCCTGCCGGTGGCACCGTCCCGCGCGCATCAGGCAAGCCGGCTGCTCGACCTGATGCGGCTCGACAAGAAAAACACCGCCGGCACGCTGCGCCTGATCCTGTGGCGCGGCATCGGTCGCGCGGACATCGTGTCGGGCGTGAAGGACGACGACGTGCTTGGCGTGCTCGGCGGCGCGTGATGACCGCCCTGCGCGCCGACGGTCGGCGCGTGGAAATGCCCTACAATGGCCGGCCCTGCGTCAGCGCGGAACACCCGATGCGGATTTACCTGCAAACCATGCCCGAGGCGGGGAACGAGTCCCCCCGGTTCGTCCAGATCACGCTCGAACAGGACCTGCTCGGCGGCTGGACGCTCTATCGCGAAAGCGGCGTGCAGGGTGGCAAGACGACGCTCAAGCGCGATGTCTTCCTCGACCGTGACAAGGCCCTCGACGCCTTCACCAAGGCGCGCGACGCGCAGATCAAGAAAGGGTTCAAAGTGATGTTCAGCCAGGGCCAGGAGTCCGCGCATGGCCGTTGACACGCTCCGCAACGACCGGTTCCTGCGCGCCCTCCGCCGGGAGCCCACCGACACCACGCCCATCTGGGTCATGCGCCAGGCCGGGCGCTACCTGCCCGAATATCGCGCCACGCGGGCGAAGGCGGGCAGCTTCATGGGTCTGGCCACGCATCCGGAATGGGCCTGCGAAGTGACGCTGCAACCGCTGGAGCGGTTCGATCTGGACGCGGCGATCCTGTTTTCGGACATCCTCACGATTCCCGATGCGATGGGCCTGGGCCTGTCGTTCGCCCAGGGCGAGGGCCCGCGTTTCGAGCGGCCCGTGCGCGACGCCGCGGCGATCGAACGGCTCGCGGTGCCCGACATGGATCGCGAACTGCGCTACGTCATGGATGCCGTTCGCCTTATCCGCCGCACGCTGGACGGCCGCGTGCCGCTCATCGGCTTTTCGGGCAGCCCGTGGACGCTGGCGTGCTACATGGTGGAAGGCGAAGGCTCGCGTGACTTCGCGCGGGTCAAGGCCCTGGCGTGGAACGAGCCCGCCCTCGCCCACCGCCTGCTCGACATCGTAGCCCGCTCGGTCAGCGCCTACCTCATCGCCCAGGCCCACGCCGGGGCACAGGCGCTCATGGTGTTCGATACCTGGGGCGGCATGCTGGGGCCTGGGCCGTTCCGCGAGTGGTCCCTGCGGTACATGGCGCAGGTCGTCGATGCCGTGAAGGCCGATCCGGCCAGTCGCGACTTACCGGTGATCCTGTTCTCGAAGGGCGCCAACGGCCATCTCGAAGCCATCGCCGACACCGGCTGCGACGGCGTCGGCCTCGACTGGACGATCGACGTGGGTGAGGCCCGGCGCCGCATCGGCGATCGCGTGGCCCTGCAGGGCAACCTCGACCCCTCCGTGCTGCGCGCCTCGCCGGATGTGGTGGCGCGCGAGGCACGCGCGGTGCTGGATGCGTTCGGCCATCACCCCGGGCACGTGTTCAACCTCGGCCACGGCATCACGCCGGAAGTGGATCCCGAGAGCGTGAAGGTGCTGGTGGATACCGTGCATGCGCACGGACGGGCGATTCGCGGCGGCTGAGTGCGTCGACGGGCCCGCTCCCGAGGGGCGGGCCCATCGCGGGGACGATCAGAAGCGGTTGGGGCCGGCGATGTGGCACTTGCCCAGCTCGGTACGCGCCGCCATCGCGCCGGGCTGGTCGTTGGCGACCATGCGCATTTCATACACGGTCTGCCAGTTGCGCGCGCACAGGCTGCCGGACTTCGGACCCATCTCGAACGACTGCCTGGCCAGTTTTTCGGCCGTGGCGTAGTCCTGCTTGCGCACGGCGATTTCCGCGCGGTCCTGGATCAGTTCGGGGGCTTCGGGCGCCATCTTCAGCGCCTGGGCGAGCTTGGCGTCGGCGTCATCGTATTTACCCGCCCGCTCATCGGCCATGGCCGACTGCTCGAGGCCCTGGACGCCCGGATCGCGCAGCGGCGCCACCTCGATGGCCGACTTCTCGCGCTCACCGGCGGCCCGGATCTGCGCGACGATGTCGTAGGTGGGCTGGGTGGGGCGGGTCGCCTGCGGCGGAGCGGGCTGGCTGCAGGCGGTGACGAGCGCGGCGGCGGCGATGACGCAATAACGAAGGCGAGGCATGGGTCAATCCGTAGGATTACTGGGAGCGGCTGGCGCGGGTTCCGCGTCACCGCTGCCGAAAATACCCTTGATTCGTTGCCAGAAACAGCCCTCTTCACTTTCCGGCACATAACCGGCCACGAAGGGGAACTGCCGCGCCCCCTCGCAGGAGGGATCGGTGCGCTTGCCCGTCTGCGGGTTCACCCATGCCATCTCCAACCCCTCGCCAGGGTTGGGCGACAAGGCCCGGGTGGGCAGCTTGCGGAAGAGCTCCTGCCAGACGCGCATGCTGCCGGTGGCGCCGTAGAGGCCCGTCGGCTTGTTGTCGTCGCGGCCCATCCAGACGATCGCCAGGTGCTGGCCGGTGAAGCCGGCGAACCAGCTGTCGCGCTGGCTGTCGCTCGTGCCGGTCTTGCCGGCAGCGTGCAGGGACGCGAGGCTGGAGTTGCCGATAGCGGCCGCCGTGCCGCTGTTGACCACCTGCTGCATCGCCCAGGTGGTCAGGCGCGTGGCGTCCTGGTATTCGCCGTCGCCACCTTTGACTTCGTAGCGCTTGATCGTCTGCCCCCTGGCATCGACGACGCCGCGCACGGCCACGAGCGGCAGCGCATGGCCGTCAGCCGCGATGTATTCGTAGAGCTGCGCCACCTGGAAGGGCGACAGGTCCACGGCGCCCAGCAGCAGCGACGGGCTCGGGTTGACATCCTTCAGGCCGAACGACTCCAGGAAGCCCTTCACTTTCGGTACGCCCAGACGCATGCCGAGGTTCACCGTGGCGAGGTTCCACGAGTGCACGAGGGCGTCGAGCATCGGCACTTCGCCGTGGATCTGACGATCGTCGTTCTGGGGCGTCCACAGCGTGCCGTCGGGTTGGCGCATGCTGATCGGCGAATCGTCCAGGAGCGACGCCAGCGACCATTTCGACGGCTGGGCCAGGGCCACGAGATAGACCAGCGGCTTCACCAGCGAGCCGATCGGCCGACGGGCGTCCAGCGCACGGTTGAAGCCCTGGTCGCCCGGCTCGCGCGAGCCCACCATCGCCAGCACGCTGCCGTCGGTGGTGTCGGTGACCACGGCGGCGGCCTGCGCCGCGGCGCCCCGCTTGCCGAGCGCCTTGGTGGTGGTGAGGATGGCCTGCTCGGTGTAGAGCTGGGCGGCCGGATCGAGCGTGGTGAAGACGCTGAGGCTGCCGTCGCGCAGGGCCGCCTCGTCGAAATCGGCCGTGATCTGCGCACGCACCAGCTGCATGAACGCGGGGAAACGGTTGTGCGGCAACTGGGCGTTGGTCGCGATGCCCAGCGGCGAGGCCTTGGCGGCCTTGGTCTGCGCGTCGTCGAGCAGGCCGGTCTCGTTGAACTGCTGCAACACGAGGTTGCGGCGCGAGAGAGCCCGGTCCGGGTAACGGCGGGGATCGTAGTAACTCGGGCCCTTCACCAGGCCGACGAGCAAGGCGATGTCCTGGGGTCGGAGGTCTTCGAGGCGTCGGCCGAAGAAAAACTCGGCGCCGGCCGCGAAGCCATGGACGGCCTGGTTGCCCTGCTGTCCGAGGAACACTTCGTTGACGTAGGCCTCGAGGATCCGCCCCTTCGAGTAGTGCGCCTCCATCAGCAGGGAGAGCAACGCCTCGTTGACCTTGCGCAGCATGTTCTGGCTGCGGTCGAGGAAAAGGTTGCGCACCAGCTGCTGGGTGAGCGTCGATCCGCCCTGCACCGTATGGCCCGCGCGCAGGTTGGCGAAGGACGCACGGACGATCGCCGAGAAGTCCAGGCCGATGTGGTTCTTGAAATCGCGGTCCTCGACCGCCTGCAGCCCTTGCACCAGCAGGGGTGGCACGTTGTCGAGGCGGACGATGCGGCGTTCTTCCTGGTCGGCGCCGTAGAACGTCGCGATGCGCGCCGGGTCGAGATGGATCGACGGGATCGGCTTGCCGTTGGTGTCATCGACCACCGAGGCGATCTGGCCATTGCCCAGCACGACGCGGACGCGGTGCGGCAACTCGCCGCCGTCGGGGCCGGCGTAGCCATGCGAGGCGATGAGGAAGCGCGATCCGTTCTTCGCGTAGCTGCCCTGTACCTTGCCGCCGCCCTCGGGCGTGTAGCCCGCGAAGGTGAGTTCCAGCTCGAGTGTCGCCGGGGTCATCGACCGGCCCGGTTCGAGCAGCAGCGGGCGCGCGTAGACGCGCGTGGGCACGGCGAACACGAGGTCGTTGAAGCGATCCTGGAGGCGGCCGTTGAGAATCAGGGTGTAAGGCAGGAGGAAGCCGAAAACCAGGCCCATCACCAGCCAGAAGGGAATGCGCAGCCACGGCCACGCGGTACGCAGGAGGTCACGGAGACGGGTCAGGAAAGCCAACGCGGGAGGATCCTGGGGAAAGGGAATCGTGCGGCGATGATAGGGGGTGCCGGAGCCGTCCATCTGAACGGACGCTGGCGGATTCGAGGCGTGGGCCCGGTCACGCCGGGCGCCTCCAGCTGCTCGGATCGGGCCGGAAAGGACGCGGATGCACCGAAAGGATGCCCTCCAGGTCGGTGTTGTCGGCAATCAGGTCGTCATCCAGACGCCCCACCGAGCCCTTGAGCCCCGGCCAGACGAGCCCGCCCAGCCGCAGTATCCACCGCGGCACGGGCACCGGCAGCGTCCCCTGGCCGGCGCTACGGCGGGCCCGCCGGAACATCTCCGCCGCCGTGATGCGCTCGCCGCCGCCGATCGAAAACAGGTGGCCGCGTGCTCTGGCGCAGCCCAACGCGGCGACCATCGCCATGGCGATGTCGTCGGCGTGAACCGGCTGCCGGCGCCCCTTGCCGCCCGGCAGCGGAAAAATCCGCCGCCGAACGCTGGCGCGCACCACCGGGGTCAGGCTGTTATCCAGGCCGGCGCCGTAGACCAACGTGGGACGGAACACGGTCCAGGGCATGCCCCGGGAGGCGCAGGTGGCGATCAAGACGGTTTCGGATTCGCGCAACAGTTGGGACAACGCCCGCTCGGACGGCACGACCGAATCGCGCTTGGTTTCGACACTCATCGACGACAGCGCGATGACGTGAGGCGTGCCTTTGAGGTGCGTCGCAGAGAGCCACGCCGACAGCCCGTTCAATGGCCCACAGCAAAGGATCGCGTCGAGGGCGGGCAGCTCGGGCATGGCATCCGGCAGGTGACCGCGCCGCCATGCCGGGTCACCTTCGGGCGGCTGCCGACTGAGCATCAGCATCTCGCGACCGGCCTCGCGCAGGCGCGGCAACAGGAAGTGCCCGATCTGGCTCGTAGCGCCGATGACCAGAACCGTCATGCCGCGCTCAATGCCCTGTCGCGATGCGTTCGTAGGCGCTTTGCAGGCGTGGGTCGTCCGGCACGTAACGGCGCGCGCGGTCCAGCGACTGGAACGCCCCCTGACGGTCGCCTTGCGAGGCGCGCTGCAGCGCGTTGTCGATCCATGCGCTGCCCAGGCGATGCCGCATGTCACCCTGCGAAGCGTCGCCCGGCGCGAGGTCGGACAAGGTCGCGTAGAGGTTCTCGGCGCGGTTGACGTTACCGTTGGACACAGCCTGCACCATCATCTTCTCGACCTGCGCGGGGAGCGCCTGAAGGCCCGCCCGGGCCGCGGGATCGTTGCCGTCGATCGACAGTGCGTTGCGGTAGAGGTCGTAGGCGCTGTCACCGGGAGGGTCCATGATGTCGCCGCGCGCCACGGCCGCTTTAGCGCGGCGGACGAGGTCGGCGACGCGCGCCTTCTGTTCGGGGCTAACCGCCATCGACGCCTGGGCCGTGTCGTCGCTGTCGGCGGCGCCCGCCTGGGCCGGCGCGGCCTGCCCGGCCCGGGGCGCACCGGCACCGGGGCCTACCCCGGCGATACGCGCCCGGGCGGCGGCCAGTTCGGCGGACTTCGGCGCCAGCTTCGCCGCCTCGTCGAGGAGGCGCGCGGCGTGGTCGTCATCTTCGCTGTCGATGGCCGCGTTGGCCTGCACGATGAGTGCCTGGGCCACCTGGCCAAGCCCCGCCTTGGCATCGGGGTTGTCCGGATCGGCCGCCAGCGCGGCGCGGAACCGGGCCAGCGCGGTGTCGTCACCCTCGCCGGTGAAGCGGCCCGCACGCATGGCGTCGTTGCCTTGCTGGATGAGCGTGGCGACGGCCTGGTCATCCTGCTTGCGGCTTTCCGCCAGCGACGCGCGCAACGACGGCAGGTCGCCATAGGTGGGCACCAGGATGGCGATGCGGTCGACCAGCGCGTTCGCCCGGGCCTTGTCGTTGGCGGCGATCGCCTGGCGCGCCTGCGTCGCGAGCGCCTCGCCGACCTTGTCGAGGCCGCGCGCCGCCACGGCGTTGCCTTTGTCCGCGTCAAGCGCGCGGCGGAACAACGGACCGGCGCCGTCGTCCCCGTCGAGGCGGCCGGCGGCGAGCGCGTCCTGGGCCCGTCCGATCAGCGCATCGGTCTGCGACTGGGGATTGCGGGCGCGCGACAGGCGTTGGTCGAGTTGTTCGATATCGCTGCCACCGCCGAGGAGTTCGCGGGCGACGTTGAGCGCGCTTTCGGCGTCGTCGAGCCGCCCTGCCGAAAGCGCCGCGTCGGCGCGGGCCACTTCGGCCTGGCCCACGCGGCGCAGGCCGTCACGGGCCTGGTCGCTGTCGGGCTGCTGGTCCCGCGCCTTTTCAAACAACTCGCGCGCGCTGTCGCCGTTGCTCCCGTCGAGGCGGCCGGCCTGCAGCGCCTGGTTGGCCTGGGTGAGGAGATCGTTGAGCTCCGTGCGTGGGAGCAAGGTGCGCAGGCGATCCTGCTGGAGCCACAACGCCGTCACCGCACCGATAAGCACGAGCACCAGCAAAGGGATCAGCCAGCCGCGCTTGCGCGGGGCGTCGTGGCGGGGACGCGGGGGCGGCGCGGCGGACCGGCGGCGCGGCTCGTCGACGACGACGTGGGGCAGCCCGTCATCGACCGGCGCCGGGGCGGGCTTGTCGAGGTCGTCGATGCGACCGAGCGTCGGCTCGGTACGTCCGTGGTGATCGTGCGAGTCTCTGCGTCCGCTCATGGCCATGTGTCGCCCGTAGGAGCGCGGCAGCTTAACAAGCCGGTCGTGAACGGGTCTTGTAGAGCGTTCGGTCCGCTCAGAACTCGACGCGGATGCGGCTGGCCGCCCGCTTGGCCTTGTCGAGGGCGTCGTCGACCGTCGCGCCGCGCGCCAGCGTCACGGCCATGCGCCGACGCCCCCTGACCTCTGGCTTGCCGAAGATCCGAAGCATGGTGCCGCGTTCTTCGAGGGCCTCGGCGATGCCGTGATACGTCGGCGCCTGACCGTCGCCCTCGACCAGCACCGCGCACGAGGCGGCGGGCGCGAACGCGTGGATCTGCGGCACGGGAAGGCCGAGGATGGCGCGCGCATGCAGGGCGAATTCCGAAAGATCCTGCGAGATGAGGGTGACCAGGCCCGTGTCGTGGGGCCGGGGACTGACTTCAGAGAAGATCACGTCGTCGCCCCGCACGAAAAACTCGACGCCGAACACGCCCCACCCGCCGAGCGCAGCGGTAATGGCATCGGCCTGCCGCTGCGCCGCCTCGAGCGCCGCCTCGCTCATGCGCTGGGGCTGCCACGATTCGCGGTAGTCGCCGTCTTCCTGGCGGTGACCGATGGGCGCGCAGAACGACACGCCGTCGCGATGGCGCACGGTCAGCAGGGTGATCTCGTAATCGAAGTCGATGAAGCCTTCGACGATGACCCGGCCACGGCCGGCACGTCCGCCCGACTGGGCGTAGTCCCAGGCGGCATCGGCGTCTTCCGGACGGCGCACCACGCTCTGGCCCTTGCCCGACGAACTCATCACCGGCTTCACCACGCACGGTGTGCCGAGTTCGGCCACGGCCTCAAGGAACGCCTCGCGCGTGTCGCAGAAGCGGTAGGGAGACGTCGGCAGGCGGAGTTCTTCGGCCGCCAGGCGGCGGATGCCCTCACGATCCATCGTGAGCCACGCCGCGCGGGCGGTCGGAATCACCTTCAGGCCCTGCCCTTCGAGCTCGACCAGCGTGGGCGTGTGGATCGCCTCGATCTCGGGAACCACGAGGTCGGGCTTCTCCTCGGCGATCAACGCCCGCAACGCCGCCCCGTCGAGCATGTCGACGACGTGACTGCGGTGCGCCACCTGCATGGCGGGCGCGTTCGCGTAGCGATCGACCGCCACGACTTCCACCGCGAAACGCTGCAGCTCGATCGCGACTTCCTTGCCCAGTTCACCCGATCCGAGCAGGAGCACCTTGAGCGAGCGGGACGAGTGCGGCGTGCCGAAGGTATGCATGGAGGAGGCGTCCTGTGGGTAAGCGCGCATTGTAACCGCGTGCCGCGGCACTTGACTGGCCTGGCGAACGTGATGTGATGCGAGTGTCTCCCTCGTACGGGCCCACGCTCATGCGATGTCGCCTGGCCGTTCTTGCCGCGCTGTGGTGTCTCCTCGTCGCGCCCGCGTCGGCCGAGCGCCGTTGGATGACCGTCCTGCTCGATGGGCGCAAGGTCGGCACCCTGCGCATCGACCGGGACGCGGACGGCGGCGCCGTCACCACGACCCAGGCTCTGGACCTGCGCCTCACCCGGGCGAACAGTCCGCTGCTGCTGCGAAGCTCGGTCACGGCGGTGGAATCGCGCGATGGTGCGCCGCTGGCCTTCGATGCGAGCGGCAACATGTCGGCGCTGGAGAACCGGGTCGAGGGCCGGGCGCGGCCCGAAGGAGCGTTCCAGGTGACCCGCACCGTCGGCGGACAGTCGACCGTGGGGCTGCTTATCTGGCCGACCGGCGCGTCGCTCGTCGAGGGCCAGCGCCTGATCGCCGTGGCGCGCGGCTTCGTTGCAGGCACCACCTACCCGGTACGTAACTTCGACGTCGTGAAACAGCAGGTCGCCGACGTGAAGGTCGACGTGGTGGGCAACGACACCCTGGTCATGCCCGACGGCACGCGTGAAACGCTCCACCACCTGCGCCAGTCCCTTCCCGGCGTCCCCGGCGCCGCGCCGGTGGACGTGTGGGTGGACGACGAGGGGGCGATCCGCCGGAGCATCTCGCCGCTGCTGGGTTTCCGGCTTGAGATGATCTCGTGCAGCGAGGCCTGCGCCACGGCCCCGGACCAGGACGTCGACGTGCTTCGGGCCGCGATGATCGACGCGCCGCGCCCCCTGACGCCGAACTTTCGCGTGCAACCCATGCGCTACACCGTCAGGGTCGCGGGTGGCACGCCGCATCCCTTCATCGATACGGACGAACAACACGTCACCTCGCTGGGCGACGGGGTCTACGTGATCGACGTAGGATTCGCGCGACGCGGCAAGGAGACCGCGCCCGCGGCAGACGACACCGCGCCCAGTCCGTGGTTGCAGGCCGACTCGCCGCGTATCGGCGAGCTCGCGCGTTCGATCGCCGGCGACGCGCACAGCGATCTCCAGCGCATGCGTCGGCTGCGCGCCTGGGTATCGGACTTCATCGATCGCAAGGGGCTGGATATCGGCTATGCGTCGGCGCTGGAGACGCTCGACACGCGCGCTGGCGACTGCACGGAACACGCCGTGCTGCTGACCGCGCTGGCACGGTCGCTGGGCATCCCTGCCCGGGTCGTGACCGGCGTGGTTTACGTCGAACGCCTGGGCGGCGCATCGCGCGTGTTCGTACCGCACGCCTGGTCGCAGGCCTTCATCGACGGGCGCTGGATCAGCTTCGACTCCGCGCAGCGTCGGTTCGATTCGACCCACATCGCCCTGGGCAGCGGCAACGGCGATCCCTGGCGATTCTTCGCGGCCATGACGACGCTGGGACACATCCGCGTCGACCAGGCGGTGCCGTCCTCGAGCATCGTCGATCTTCCGGCGTCGGCCGAAGGCGGTTTCGTCGGGGCGGCCGGTGCCGGCGGCGGCCGCTGATCAGCCTTCCGCGTCGCGTAGAAGCGACATCCCCACCGCCACCCAACCGGCGATGAAACACACGCCGCCCAGCGGGGTGATCGCGCCGGTCCAGCGGGGCGCGCCCAAGGCGAGCGCGTAAAGACTGCCGGAAAACAGCACGATGCCGACCGGGAAAAGCGCCAGTGCCGCGCGTCGCCACGCGCCCTGCGCCAGTCCCGCGGCGGCACCGAACAGCGCGAGCGCATGCCAGAAGTGGTACTCGACCCCGATATGCCACGTCGACAGCGCATCCACGCCTATCGTGCCGCGCAACGCGTGGGCGCCGAACGCGCCCAGGGCGACCGCCGACAGACCGGCGGCGGCGACAAGCATGGCGGTGGCGCGGGAGACACGTTGTCGCATCGGGAAGGATCCTCGCCGTTGGGCGTATGCTTTGGTGGATATCACGCGGAGTGTCGCATGAAGCCGTTCTTTTTCCGCCGGGTGACGCTGGCGCTGTTCGCCCTCGTCGCCGCGGCCTGCCTGGCCGCCTGCCAGCGCGAGCCCCAACCGGACTGGCGGCTCAACGACGTGTCCGGGCACCTGCCCGACCTCGACTTCCACCTTGTCGACGACCACGGCAAGGCCGTCACCGGCGCCGACTACAAAGGCAAGGTGGCGGTGCTCTATTTCGGCTACACGCATTGTCCTGACGTCTGCCCGCTCACCCTTACCCACCTGCACGTCGTGCTCGACCGGATGGGACCCGCGGCGGACAAGGTGCGCATCCT
>CAJYHU010000380.1 GCA_913774655.1 uncultured Luteibacter sp.
GACCATCGAGCGTATGAAAAATGAGGCCGCTGCCCGCGAGCGCGAGGGCGACCTCCTTCTCAGGGACATCTACATCGAGCTGGCCGAGAAGGAAACGAAGTCGCGCAACGCCGTGGCCGAGCTGATCGATGCGCTCAAAGGTTTTGTCGAACTCGCTGAACAGCGCGAGCTTGAGCTTGGAACCCTGTCGCCTGAAATGAACTCGCGACTTGTATCTGGCCGCGCCACCCTCGCCCGCGTCGGGGGTGCCGCATGACCACGATCTGCATCCACCGCGGCAAGCGTGGCACGTCCATCCGTCTCACCGCCGGCAAGGGCGAGAACCTCAACGAGTTCGTCGCGGCCTTGGCGGGTGTTCCCCACAAGCCCGAGAAGTGGCTCTCCCATGCGCGTTGGCCGCTGGATGTGTATCGCGGCGAGCGCGGCGATGGTGTCAGCACCGATACGCATCTGTCCGAAGGCGAGGCAAAGGCCATCTGCGCCGGTCTGGAGCGTGAGGGCTTCGGTGGTCAACGCCGCGCCTTCCCTATCGAAACCTGGGTGACGAGGGCTGATTCATGATCATCAAGCGTATCCAGAACGGAACGCGCGTGTTCGGCGCTCCTGCCGACTGGGACGGTAAGGACACCACCTGCGGCGCCCTCGTTATCCGCGACGTCCAGACGACGGAAGGCAATTTCATGGTGTCGGCCTGGGAGCCGACGCCGGAAGAAATCGAGCGCCTGCAGGGCGGCGAGACCGTGAAGCTTTGGATTCGCGGCGTGGCGCATCCCGTGGTCTCGCTGACCGTAGGAGACATCGCATGAGCGAGGAACGCATGCAAGAGGCGACGCGCATCGCGATGCGCGAGACATTCGCACGCATCACGACGCTGCCGCCCGACCAGGTCATCCCCTACCTGACCAGCGTGTTGCAGATCGGTTTTGAACTGCTGCGCGATGGAGGCAAGCAGGACGACTTTGTGCGCGGCCTCATTCAGGGCGCCACCGAGCAGCTCTCGCAGCCGTGCTTTATCACGATGAAAGACATGAGGGTCAACTGATGGCCGCACTCAACCTGCGCCGGCGCCAGGCGCTGCGCTACGCCGATGCCCAGAACACCGCACGGCACGACATGCGTGCGGCCGAGGGCGAGTTCCGCGCCACCGTGACCCGCCACCCGTCCGCGCTGGTCGAGTCGTCCACCCCGACCCTGCAGCGCATCGTCGATCGCGCCTTTCCGTTCCTCGGATTTATCGCGCTGTGCGCCGTCGTCGGCCTCACCGCGTGCGGTGCCATCGGCCCGGAACACGTGAAGCGCGACCCGGTGCCGACGTGCATTGAGGGACGCCAGGTCGTGCAGGTCGGCGAGTGGGGCCCGGAAAAGGTGCCCGTCGTCGCGGCGACGTACCGCAAGTGCAAGAGGTCGACGAAATGAGCCTCTTCGCCTTCCTCGATCGCCTGGACCACGCCATGCAGCGCTCCCTGCGCTGGTGGATGTCCGCTCCGTGCGATGAACGCGCCGCCATCGTGATGCTCATCGCGCCGCTGCTCGCCGTCCTGATCTTCGTCCTCGCCTGCCCGCCGCCGCCCCTCCCCGGCCGCTGAGCAGGTCCACCCCGAGGCCGGCGGATTGACCGGCCACCTATCCCAATGCGCCGGCGCTCGCCGGCAAAGGAATCCCCGTGAGCAAGACCCCGACCCGCATCTACGCCGTAAAGCGCCAGTCCAGCGGCACCACGCGGCTCGTCCGCGCCACCTCGCAGGCACAGGCGCTGCGCCACGTCGCGCTCGATGAATACGACGTCGACGTGGCCAGTCAGGACCAGCTCGTCAACGCGCTCGGCGTCGGCATCGCCGTCGAAACCGCCACCACCGTCGAAGCCGCGAGCCCCTGATGGCACGCGGCAAGGTCGTCGGCGAGCGTCGCTACAAGACTCCGGAAGAGAGTTTTGATGCGCGTATAGCGAAGGCAGATACGGGCTGCTGGCTCTGGACCGGGCACATTGGCCGTAACGGCTACGGTGTGATCGGGATAGGCGGTCGAAAGCTCGCAAAGGCCCACCGCTTCGCCTACGAGCGATTCATTGGCCCAATCCCCGACGGTATGCAGCTGGACCACCTTTGCCGCGTCCGCCATTGCGTGAATCCCACACACCTTGAGCCTGTTTCGAACCGCGAGAACGTCATTCGCGGCAACGAGGCTAGGCCGCGTGCCCTGGCCTGCAAGCGAGGGCATCTCTTCACCCCAAAAAACACCTACGTGAACCCGAGCAGCGGGCGTCGCGAATGCAAGGCATGCCGCGTCGCGGCTCTGAATCGGTTCCTGGAGAAGAAAGCGTGAGTCGTGGAATCAACAAGGTGATCCTCGTCGGCAACCTCGGCCAGGATCCGGATGTGCGCTACACGGGATCCGGCACGGCGGTGGTCACCATGAGCATCGCCACGTCCGAGAAATGGACGGACAAGCAGACCGGGGAACCGCAAGAGCGCACCGAGTGGCACCGCGTGAAGCTGTTCGGGAAGCTGGCCGAGGTCGCGGGCGAGTACCTGAAGAAAGGTCGCCAGGTCTACGTCGAGGGCTCCCTGCGCCACGACAAGTACACCGACCGCGAAGGCATCGAGCGTTTCACCACCGACGTCATCGCGAACGAGCTGCAGATGCTCGGCGGCCAGGCGGGATCCCGCGCCGGTGACAGCTATGCCGATTCCCGCTACGGCGGTGGCGAGCGCGCCAGCGGACGCACCGGCAAGGGACGCGCACAGCGCGACCACGACCAGCAGCGCAGCCATGACACCCCGCCGCAGACCAGCGGAGCCCCGGCGAACGAGGGCTTCGACGATGACGACATTCCCTTCTAGGACTGCCCATGCCTCGCACGCCCGACATGTTTGACGGCTGGTTCGACAACCAGAAGACACAGCACCGGGAGCGCTGGGACAACGGCGCCAGAGGGCCGCATGCCCATCGCCGGACGATTTGCCCTCACGCCCATTGGCGCGAGCTGAGAGCCCCATGGGGCACCTATCCCGACCTTCCGAGCAATGCAGGAGTGCCAGCACATGGCTGACGGTAGCCGACCAATTCAGGACCTCGTGAATGTCTCCGGCGGCAAGGGCAGCTGCAACACCCTGGAGACCGTGCGGAAGATCGCTGCACGCACGGCCGACATCACGCCATTGGCGAGGGGTGATCTGCTGTGACCACGAACAAGGGCATCTTGAGCTATACCCGCTGGTCGGCCGAGGACGATCGTCTGTTACGCGATCGCTATCCACACGAACCGGCTGCCGACATCGCGGCGCGACTTCGGCGCAAGGTCACCTCCGTGTACCAGCGGGCCGCCAAGCTCGGGCTCGGCAAGAGTGAAGCGTTCTACGCCAGCGACCGGTCAGGCCGCGTGCTTCGCGGCCAGCAGAGGCCGGAGATCCGCGCCAGCCAGTTCAAGCCCGGGCACAAATCGTGGAACAAAGGGCTAAAGGGCGTCTGCGGCACGCACGAAAATTCACGCCGGACCCAGTTCAAGAAGGGCGCGATGGCGGGCGCGGCGCAGCACAACTATGTGCCGATCGGCAGCCTTCGGGTGAGCAAGGACGGCTACGTCGAGCGCAAGTTCACCGACGACCCCTCGCTCGCGCCGGCTCGTCGCTGGGCCGGCGTGCACCGGCTTGTGTGGGAGGAAGCGAACGGCCCTGTACCGCCTGGCCACGCCGTCACTTTTCTCGCGGGTAAACGGACCACCGACGTCAGCCTGATCACTCCAGAGATCCTAGAGCTCGTTAGCCGGCAGGAGCTCATGCGCCGGAACAGCTTCCACACCAACTACCCGAAGGACGTCGCCCAGCTGATCCAGCTGAAGGGCGCCCTCACGCGAAAAATCAACCGTCGGAGCAAGCCATGAAGAACAAGATGTCTGACGTCCGCGACCACTTGGTCTCGATGCTTGAGCAACTCGGCGACCCCGAGGTGAAGCCAGAAGTGATCGAGCGCGCGAAGGCGACCGCACTGGTGGCGGGAACGTACATTAGTGCCGTCAAAACCGAGATCGACGCCCTCCGCCTGGCTGATGAGATCGGATCGCTGCCGGCGGCCGTTGAGCCCGGGGAGTCGACGGGTACGAAGGTCATCGGCTTTCAGCGGCGGGTCGGGTGATGACCAGCGCCCACCTTGTCACACCCGAGTTCGAGCAGGCCCTGAAGCGTGCGTGCCTTCGCGCTGTTGCCCGAGCGGCCCGCCATGACCCACTTCGTGGTGGCGATGCCACGGCTGTCCTGCACGGGCCGCTGATTAGCGAAATCGCGGACGAGGCTGACTTGTCCCTGCCGCAGGCCCGGCGCCGCCTCCAGGCGCTCCAGCGCGACGGCAAGGTCATCCGCGACGACCGGCGCGGCGGTAGCACCGCGTGGTGGCTCGTCGGGCTGGCGGGCGACCAAGCCCCTAGCGCGACCGTGAAACAGGCCGCGCCGGTGACGATGACGCTGAGCGCCGCAACACCGGCGCAAAAGGCATCGATCGACGGCCTCCGTCAAGCCTTGACGCCCGCGCGCCAGCACTGGAGCGACGTCCTGGGCGTGCCCCGCGACTGCTCCACCAGCGAAATGCGTGAGGCATGGGCCCAGGCGCTTGCGGCGGTCAACGAAAACGACCTCGACGCTGAGCAGCAGCGCAGGCGCATCAACGAAGCCCGCAGCCAGCGGGAAACCGAAGACGGTATGTCGGAGTACGAGTGACCATGCGACCAGACGCAGACGCAAAGATCATCGACGGCGAGATCGTCATCCGCCTTTCGCTCGACACCATGGCATTCGCTGCCGAAAGGTTCCCGAGCCTCGAGGAGTACGACGAGAAAACGGACCGCATTCTGGCTCCGGTCGTCACCGATCGCGAGGCTTTCGCGAAGGAGCTTGTCCGGCTGCTCAACGCCGAGAGCGAGGACGGCTCGACACTGGTTACCAACATGTTCGACGCGGGTTTCCTGGCTGCCGCCGAAGACGGCGCCAGG
>CAJYHU010000381.1 GCA_913774655.1 uncultured Luteibacter sp.
GTCGACCTATCGCTGGCAGGGCGAGATCGTCACGGACGATGAGTCGTTGCTCATGGTGAAGACCACCGCCGAGGCCTACCCCGCGCTCGAGGCCTTCGTGAGGGAGCGGCATCCGTACGAGGTGCCGGAGATCGTCGCCATACCCGCCGTGGCCGGGCATGGCCCATACCTCGCGTGGGTCGCTGCCAACGTCGACGTAAGCCAGGCGCCCCTGAGCCGGTCATAATCAGCGATGCCCTCGCGGCCCCGCGCCGCCCCGATCCATGGAGCCACCATGCCGTCGTTCGCCCGCCTCGCGCGGAACCTGGCCGCCGCGGCCACCCTGTTCCTCCTCGCCCTGCCTGCGTTCGCGCAGGACGACGACGGCCTGCTGCCGGTCACCGAGGCCTTCCATCTCACGGCCGACCCGAGCCAGCCGGGCACGGTGAAGCTGCATTGGCGCATCGCGCCGGACTACTACCTCTATCGCGGCCGGATCAAGATCAAGGCCGCCGATCTCTCGGCCGTCACCCTCGGCCAGCCCGCGCTGCCCGACGGCATCAAGAAACACGACGACTATCTGGGCGATGTCGAGATCTACCACGGCGACGTGGAGGCCACCGTCCCCTACACGCTGGCCAACGCCGCGAACACGACGCTGGCGCTCGACGTGCAGTACCAGGGCTGCCACGAGGTCGAGCCGAAGATCTGCTACCCACCCCATACCGAGCACCTGACGCTCACCGTCGGCGGCGCCTCCACGATCCCGACCGCGGCGGCCCCCGCCGCGAACGGTGCCGCGCTGCTCGGCGCACCGGCCACCGCCCCCGGCACCGACGCGGCGGCGCTGCCGGCCGACCAGGCGTTCCGCTTCGAGGCCCTGGCGAAGGACGGCAAGACCCTCGTGCTGCGCTGGACGATGCCGAAGGACTACTACCTCTACCGCGACAAGACGCAGGTCACCGTGACCTCGCCGACCGGCGTCACCGCGGGCGAGCCCGATTGGCCGAGCGGCGTGGCCCACCACGACGAACACGTCGGCGACACCATCGTCTATTTCGACCAGGTCGAGGTGCCGGTACCCCTGAAAGGCATGACCGATCCGTCGGCGAAGGTCGAACTCGACGTCGCCTACCAGGGCTGCCAGGAAAACGGCATCTGCTATCCGGTGATGACGCGCCACCTGAGCGCCGACCTCGCCAGCGGTGCCGTGCAGGTCGGCACGCCGGCGCCCGCCCCGGCCACGAACGAACCGGCGGACGTGGCGCCGACACCGCCTCCGGCGCATGCCGGTGCGGTGGACGAGGCCCACGTCGGCCTGTTCGCGGCACTGGGCCTGGCTCTGCTCGGCGGCCTCGTGCTCAACCTGATGCCCTGCGTGCTGCCGGTGCTCTCGCTCAAGGCGATCACGGTGCTGGAAAGCGGCGAGAGCCCCCATGCCGCCCGGCGCCACGCGCTGTGGTACACGGCTGGCGTGATGGTAGCCTTCGCTGCGCTCGGCCTGGTGGTGGTCGGCATCCGTGCCGCGGGTCATGGCGTGCAGTGGGGCGCGCAGTTCCAGCAGCCGCTGGCGGTGGGACTGCTCGTCTACGTGATGCTGGCGGTCGGCCTGTCGATGTCGGGCGTGTTCGAGATCGGCGGCTCGCTGGGCAATGTCGGCAGCGGCCTGGCGTCGCGCTCGGGACCCTCGGGCGACTTCTTCACCGGCGTGCTCGCCGTGGTCGTGGCCAGCCCGTGCACCGCGCCGTTCATGGGGTCGGCCATCGCCTTCGCCTTCGCGGCACCGCTCGGGGTGGCCTTCCTCGTTTTCCTCGCGCTGGGCATCGGCCTGGCCCTGCCTTTCCTGCTGATCGGCTTCGTGCCGACGGTCGCCCGGCTGTTGCCCCGCCCCGGTCGCTGGATGGAAACCCTCAAGCAGGCGCTCGCCTTCCCGATGTACCTCACCGCCGTCTGGCTGCTGTGGGTGCTGACCAAGCAGCGCGGCGCCGACGCTTCCGCCCTCGTGCTGGCGGGCGGCGTGCTGCTTGCGATGGCCTTGTGGTGGTACGGCCGCCGCCGGGGCGGCCTGTCGTGGATCTTCAGCGCGATCCTCGGGCTGGGCGCGGCGTTCGCGCTGTACATGGTGCATGGGCTACCGGCGTCGTCGGGTTCGTCCAACGCCACGGCCGCCGATGGTTCGGTGCCGTACTCGCCGGCGAAGCTGGCCGAACTGCGCGCGGCCGGTACGCCGGTACTCGTCGACATGACCGCCGACTGGTGCATCACCTGCAAGGCCAACGAGCGCGCCGTGCTCGACACGCAGGCATTCCGTGACCTGCTCAAGCGCACCGGCACCGTCTACATGAAGGGCGACTGGACCGACGTCAACGCCACCATCGGCGCGTTTCTCGAGCAATACCACTCGGTGGGCGTGCCGCTCTACGTGGTGTATCCCAAAGGCGGTGGCGACGGTCGCAAGCTCTCCACCGTGCTCACCTACGATCGCGTCGCCCAGGCGCTCGGCGACGCCGCGCGTTGACCACCCGCGGCCCCACGTTCTGGATCGTGCTGCTGGCGGTCGCCGCGGCCGCCACCGGCCTGTGGCTCGAACACCGGCAGCTTCGCGGCGGCAGCCAGGAGGACATCGCCGAGGTAGGCGACCGGTCGCCCGACGCGACGTTCATCGATATCGACGGCAAGACCCACCGCCTGTCGGACTGGCACGGCCGGCGCGTACTGCTGAACTTCTGGGCGAGCTGGTGCGCACCCTGCCGTCGCGAGATGCCCCTGCTCAACCAGGCCGACGGACGCCATCGCGCGGGTGGGGCGGTGGTGATCGGCGTGGCCGAAGACACCCGCGACGCTGTCCGCGCCTATCTGCGGGAGGCCCCCGTCGGCTACCCGGTGCTCCTGGTGGACGCCGACGCCCCCGGCGGATCGCTGTCGCTGGGAAATACGTTGCGGGTGCTGCCCTACAGCGTGCTGATCGGCGAAGATGGACGCATCCTGCGCCGCAAGACCGGCACCTTCACCGCCGCCGAGCTGGACGACTGGCTCGCGCCCTGAGACGAACGATGGACACCCTGCCCACCCACGACGAGGCGATCGACGCGACCCGCCTCTGGCTCGAACGCGCCGTGATCGGCCTCAACCTGTGCCCTTTCGCCAAGGCCGTGCAGCGCAAGGGGCAGGTACGCTACGTCGTCAGCGACGCCGAGCAGCCCCTGCAACTGCATGCCGACCTGGTGCGTGAACTCGAATACCTGCGCGACATCGATCCGGAGACCGTCGACACCACGCTGCTGATCCACCCACGGGTGCTGGACGATTTCGAGGATTTCAACGAATTCCTCGAAGTGGCCGACGACACGGTGGCCGACCTCGAACTCGACGGCGAGATCCAGGTGGCGAGCTTCCACCCGCGCTTCCAGTTCGAGGGAACCGCCCCGGATGACATCACCAATTACACCAACCGCGCGCCCTTCCCTACCCTGCACCTGCTGCGCGAGGCCAGCATCGACAAGGCCGTGACGGCGTTCCCCGAAGCCTCGACGATCTTCGAGGCGAACATCGCGACGCTCGACAGGCTCGGCCTCGACGGCTGGCGCAAACTGTTCCCCTGAGCGGCATGCCACGCTTTCCATACGCCCGCGTGTGGAAAGCCGCGATCTCCAGCGAACTGCGCCGAACGTCACCGAACTGGACAACGCGTCGCCACAGGCGCACACTTCGCGGCGTTCCGGAGCCCCGGACCCACGGCACAGGTGAACAGTGGCCAGGATCCTCGTCCTGCACGGACCCAACCTCAACCTCCTCGGCGTGCGTGAGCCGTCGGTCTATGGGCATGAGACCCTGGCCGACATCAACGCATCCCTGGCGGCGCGTGCGCAGTCGGCCGGGCACGACCTGGGCTGGTTCCAGTCCAACGCCGAGCATGAGCTGATCGGGCGCATCCATCAGGCCCGCGACGAAGGCACGGCCTGGATCCTGATCAATCCCGCCGCGTTCACGCATACGTCGGTGGCGATCCGCGATGCCCTGGCGGGCGTGGCGATTCCGTTCATCGAGATCCACCTCTCCAACCCGCACGCCCGCGAGCCGTTCCGCCATCACTCCTACATGGCGGACCTCGCCAGCGGCGTGATCTGTGGCTTCGGCGGCGACAGCTACCGGCTGGCGCTGGAAGCCGCCCTGCTGCGCCTGGCCGTGCCCGCCAACTGAGTTTCCTTTGGAGGCGCCCCGCGCGCCCGTCCCACCACCAGTAAAGGTTTGTCCCATGGACCTGCGCAAGATCAAGAAGCTCATCGACCTGCTCGAGGAATCGAACCTCGCGGAGCTGGAAATCAAGGAAGGCGAAGAGGTGGTCCGCCTGTCGCGCGTGCCCAAGGGCGGCGTGGCCGTGGCCGCTCCCCAGATGATGGCCGCCCCGATGGCGCCCGCCCCCGTGGCTGCCCCGGCGGCTGCCGCGCCGGCCGCCGCACCCGCGGCCGACGCCGGGCTGCCGCCGGGTCACGTGGTGAAGGCCCCCATGGTGGGCACCTTCTACGCCGCCTCCACGCCCGGTGCGCCGGCGTTCGCCACGGTGGGCAAGCAGGTCAAGGCCGGTGAGACGCTGGGCATCATCGAAGCGATGAAGATGTTCAACCAGATCGAGGCCGACGTCTCCGGTACGGTCGTCGCCATCCTGGTCGAGAACGGCCAGCCGGTGGAATTCGACGAACCGATGTTCGTCATCGCCTGAGGCCCTCGCCATGCTCGAGAAGGTCGTCATCGCCAATCGCGGCGAAATCGCGCTGCGAGTGCTCCGCGCGTGCCACGCGCTGGGCATCAAGACGGTCGCGGTGCATTCCACCGTCGATCGCAACCTCAAGCACGTCGGCCTCGCCGACGAATCGGTCTGCATCGGTCCGCCGCCGTCGGCCGAAAGCTACCTCAACATTCCCGCGATCATCGCCGCGGCGGAAATCACCGACGCGGGCGCCATCCATCCGGGCTACGGTTTTCTCTCCGAGAACGCGAACTTCGCCGAACAGGTGGAGAAATCGGGCTTCGTCTTTATCGGCCCCACGGCTGACGTGATTCGCCTGATGGGCGACAAGGTCGAGGCCATTCGCGCCATGAAAGCCGCGGGCGTACCGTGCGTACCCGGCTCGGGCGGCCCGCTCGGCGACGACGTGGACGAAAACCTGCGCATCGCCCGTGAGATCGGCTACCCGGTGATCATCAAGGCCGCGGGCGGCGGCGGTGGCCGCGGCATGCGCGTGGTCCGCACCGAAGCCCATCTGGCCAACTCCATCGTGATGACCAAGCAGGAAGCCAAGGCCGCTTTCAGCAACGATCAGGTCTATATGGAGAAGTTCCTGGAAAATCCGCGCCATGTGGAGATCCAGGTGCTGGCCGACGGCCAGGGCAACGCCATCCACCTGGGTGAGCGCGACTGCTCGATGCAGCGCCGCCACCAGAAGGTGGTGGAAGAAGCACCGGCACCGGGCATCAGCGCCGAACAGCGCGACGAGATCGGCAAGGTCTGCACCGAAGCCTGCGTGCGCATCGGCTACCGCGGCGCCGGTACCTTCGAGTTCCTGTACGAAGACGGCCGCTTCTACTTCATCGAAATGAACACCCGCATCCAGGTGGAGCATCCGGTCACCGAAATGGTCACCGGCATCGACCTGGTGGCCGAGCAGCTGAAGATCGCCGCCGGTCAGAAGCTGTCGATCAAGCAGAGCGACGTGGTGCTCAGCGGCCATGCCATCGAGTGCCGCATCAACGCCGAAGACGCTGAAACCTTCGTGCCGAGCCCGGGCACCATCACCGGCTTCCATCCGCCGGGTGGCCCCGGCGTGCGCGTGGACACCCACATCTACAGTGGCTACCGCGTGCCGTCGAACTACGACTCGATGATCGGCAAGCTGATCGTGCACGGCCCGGACCGCGAGACCGCCATCGCCCGCATGCGCGTGGCGCTGAGCGAGATGGTGGTGGACGGCATCAAGACCAACGTGGCCCTGCAGCAGCGCATCATGCGCGACAAGGGCTTCCAGGCCGGTGGGCAGAACATCCACTACCTGGAAAAGCGCCTGGCCGAGCGCAAGAACCAGTCGATCGCGCTGACCTGAGCGCGGTGCGTCGCGGGTGAAGGAAGAAGGCGGGGAAACCCGCCTTCTTCCGTCTGCGCGGGCGCATGGGGGTGCAACGGCC
>CAJYHU010000382.1 GCA_913774655.1 uncultured Luteibacter sp.
CCGAGAGCGAAAGGCTCCGCGGCCGGACCGGGTCGAAGACGGGGATGCGTGGAGGTCCCAACCCCCATAGAACCGCCCGGTGCGGTTCGCCCAGGAGTATTTCCATGGCACAAGTCACCATGCGCGAGATGCTGGAAGCCGGCGTCCATTTCGGCCACCAGACCCGTTACTGGAACCCCAAGATGGCGCCGTACATCTTCGGCGCCCGCGGCAAGATCCACATCATCAACCTCGAGAAGACGCTCCCGCTCTTCACCGACGCGATGAACTTCCTCTCGGGCCTGGCCCAGAAGGGCGGCACCATCCTGTTCGTCGGCACCAAGCGCTCCGCCCGTGAAGCGCTGGCCGAGGAAGCCGGCCGCGCCGGCCAGCCGTTCGTGACCGCCCGCTGGCTCGGCGGCATGCTGACCAACTTCCGCACGGTCAAGCAGTCGGTCGCCCGCCTGAAGGAACTCGAGGCCGCCGAAACCGACGGCTCGTTCGACCGCCTGGTCAAGCACGAGGTGCTGGCCCGTCGCCGCGAGCGCGAGAAGCTGCAGAACTCCCTCGGTGGCATCAAGGACATGAACCGCCTGCCGGACGCCCTCTTCATCGTCGACATCGGCCACGAAGACATCGCCGTGCAGGAAGCCCGCAAGCTCGGCATCCCGGTCGTCGCCGTGGTCGACACCAACTACGACCCGGCCCTGGTCGACTATGCCATCCCGGGTAACGACGACGCCATCCGCGCGATCCAGCTCTACGCCCGCGCCGCCGCCGACTCCATCCTGGAGGGCAAGGCCGCCGCTCCGCAGCACGCCGCCCGCGGCGACGCCAACGAGTTCGTCGAGCTCGACGACGAAGGCAACCCGGTCGCCAAGGACGACGCCGCCCCGCGTGGCGACCGTCGTCCGCCCGCCAAGAAGGGCGCCCCGCGCCGTGATGGCGGTCGCGACGGTGGCCGTGGTCGCGCGTAAGCGCCCCACCCCCTTCGCACGCAAGGCATTACCCGGCGCCGCGGCAACCCCGCCGCGGCGCCCAACGAAACCATTGAGGAATCACCATGGCTGAGATCACCGCTAGCCTCGTCAAGGATCTGCGCGAGCGTTCCGGCGTCGGCATGATGGAGTGCAAGAAGGCGCTCGTCGAAAACAACGGCGACATCGAAGCGGCGATGGAATGGCTGCGCAAGAACGGCCTCGCCAAGGCCGACAAGAAGGCCGATCGCGTGGCCGCTGAAGGCCTGGTCGCCATCGCCGTCGACGGCGGCAAGGGCGCCATGGTCGAAGTCAACAGCGAAACCGACTTCGCCGCCAAGAACGAACAGTTCGTGAAGTTCACCCAGGACGTCGCCAAGGTCGCCCTCGAGTCCGGCGCCAAGGACATCGAAGCGCTCAAGGCCGCCAAGCTGGGCAACGCCACGGTGGAAGAAGGCGCGAAGGAACTCACCCTCACCATCGGCGAGAAGTTCGATGTGCGTCGCATCGCCACCGTCGAGACCGACGGCGTGCTGGGTGCCTATTCGCACGGCGGCCGAATCGGCGTGCTGGTGGCGCTCAAGGGCGGCTCCGAAGAGCTGGCCAAGGGCATCGCCATGCATGTCGCCGCGATGAATCCGAAGTTCATCAAGGTCGAAGACGTCCCGGCCGACTTCCTCGAGAAGGAAAAGGAAATCGAGCTTTCGAAGATGTCCGACAAGGAGAAGGCCAAGCCGGCCGACATCCTCGACAAGATCGTCTCGGGCAAGGTCAACAAGATCCTCGCCGAGAATACCCTCGTCGGCCAGCCGTACGTGATCGACACCGAGACGACCGTCGCCGAGGCCCTCAAGAAGGGTGGTGCCGAGATCGTCAGCGTGCAGCGTCTGGCGGTGGGCGAAGGCATCGAGAAGGTGGTCGACAACTTCGCCGAAGAAGTGATGAAGCAGGCGGGTCTGGCGTAAGCCGGGCACACCGTTTCAGGAAGCAAGGGGCCGCGAGCGATCGCGGCCCCTTTTTTTGGCGCGGGGCGTGGAGGCGCACTTCGTCAGCGCAACGCCATGTGGCGCGCCCACCCCTGCCGTCGCCAACCGCGACATTCCTTCACCTGACTGTCACAAACGCCGCGCGCTACACTACGCCCGTTTTGCCCCACACAAACTGGAGATCCCCCATGAGCACCCCGCTGAACCACCGCCGTATCCTGCTCAAGCTCTCCGGTGAAGCCTTGATGGGCAGCGAAGACTACGGCATCGATCCGAAGGTGATCGGCCGCCTTGCGAAAGAAATCCTCGAAGTGCGCGACGCTGGCGTGCAGGTCGGCGTCGTCATCGGCGGCGGCAACATCTTCCGTGGCGCCGGCCTGGCCGCCGCGGGCATGGACCGCGTGACCGGCGACCACATGGGCATGCTGGCGACGGTCATGAATGCCCTGGCTATGCAGGACGCGATCGAGAAGCTCGGGGGTGAAGCCCGCACGATGAGCGCGATCAAGATCAACGAGGTCTGTGAGGACTTCATCCGCCGTCGCGCCATTCGCCACCTCGAAAAAGGCCGCGTCGCGCTGTTCGCCGCCGGCATCGGCAACCCCTTCTTTACCACCGATTCGGCCGCCGCGCTGCGCGCCGTGGAGGTAGGCGCCGACCTGCTGCTGAAGGCCACCAAGGTCGACGGCGTCTACAGCGCCGATCCGAAGCGCCACCCCGATGCCACCCGCTACGAGCACCTCACCTACAACCAGGTGATCGAGCGCCGGCTCGAGGTCATGGACACCGCCGCCATCGCCCTGTGCCGGGAAAACAAGCTGCCCCTGCGCATCTACGACATGACCGCGCCGGGCAACCTCATGAAGATCATGAAGGGCGAATCCGTGGGCACCCTGGTCAACGCGGGCTGACCCCGGCCCGGCAGCCTTCGCCCTCCCTGCTATACTCGCCTGCTGACCGTTCCACGGAAACAAGCCCATGATCAACGACATCAAGAAAGATGCTGAGACCCGCATGGGCAAGAGCATCGATTCGCTCAAGCACGACCTCAAGTCGATCCGCACCGGTCGCGCCAACCCGCAGATCCTCGAGAACATCAAGGTGCCCTACTACGGCACCGACACCCCGCTTGCCCAGGTCGCCAACGTCACCACGCCGGACGCTCGCTCCCTGTCGGTCAAGCCATTCGACAAGGCCATGGTCGGTCCGATCGAGAAGGCCATCATGGCGTCCGATCTCGGCATCACGCCAACCACCATGGGCATGGACATCCGCCTCAACTTCCCGCCGCCGACGGAGGAGCGCCGCAAGGAGCTCGCCAAGGGCGTGTCCAAGGAGGGCGAGCAGGCCAAGATCGCCATCCGCAATGTCCGCCGTGACGCCATCCAGCACGTCGACAAGCTGCTGAAAGACAAGGCCATCACCGAAGACGACAAGAAGCGCGCCGACGACGATATCCAGAAGCTCACGGACAAGTACGTCAAGCTGGTCGACGACGTGGTGTCCGAGAAGGAAAAGGAGCTGATGGCGCTCTGACGCGCCATCGGTCCGCCGGCATGGCCGCCAAGCCCGACGCGCGGGTGCCCCGCCACCTCGCCATCGTGATGGACGGCAACGGCCGCTGGGCGAAACAGCGTCTGCGCCCACGCACGTTCGGGCACCACGCCGGGCAGAAAGCCGTGCGCGAGGCCGTGGAGTTCTGCCTGCGCCAGGGTATCGAATCGCTCACCCTGTTCGCGTTTTCCAGCGAAAACTGGAGCCGTCCTCCCACCGAGGTGTCGGCCCTGATGGAGCTTTTCCTCAAGGCCATCGACCGCGAGGTCGACGAACTCAACGGCAACGGCGTGCGTATCCGTTTCGTCGGCGACCTGGCGCCCTTCGCCCCCGAGTTGCGCCAGCGCATGGAGGGCGCCATGGCCCGCACCGCGGGCAACACGTCGCTCAACATGAACGTCGCGGTCAACTACGGCGGGCGATGGGATATCGCCCACGCGGCGCGGCAGGCGGCCGAGGCCGTGACGCGCGGGGAGATGACCGTCGCGGACATCGACGAGTCGCGCCTGCATGGCTACACCTGCCTTGCCGACCAGCCCCCGCTCGACCTCTTCATCCGCACCGGCGGCGAACGTCGCGTCAGCAATTTTCTTCTCTGGCAGCTCGCCTACGCGGAGCTGTATTTCACCGATACCCTGTGGCCCGACGTCGACCAGGCCTGCCTCGCCGAGGCCCTCGACGACTACGCCCGCCGCGAGCGCCGTTTCGGCCGCACCGGTGAACAGGTGGCCACCACGGGCTGAATCCGCACCCATGCTGAAACAACGCATCCTTACCGCCGCCATCCTGTTGCCCCTGGTCCTGGCGATGATCCTGCTGCCGCCCACTGGCCTGTTCGCCGCGGTGGTGGCAATGGTCTTCGTGGTGGCCGCCTGGGAATGGAGCCTGCTGGCCGGCTGCCGCACCCCCGTGGGCCGCGGCATCGTGACGGCCGTGGGCGCGGCGTTGCTGGCCGCGCTGGTCGTGGTGCGTACGCCGGGCGTCCTCACCGTGCTGGTGGTCGTCGGCGTAGCGTGGTGGATCGGCTGCTGCTTCTGGCTGCGCCGCTTCACGTTCGCCGCGGCCCCCAACAGCGAAAACCGCCTGCTCAAGCTTGGGGCGGGCGTGCTCGTGGTCGTGCCCGCGCTGGCTTCGGCAATTTCGCTGCACGGCGGCGACCGCGGCCCCGGCTGGACCCTGCTCGCGCTCGTCATCGTCTGGGCCGCCGATACGGGGGCATATTTCAGCGGTCGCCAGTTCGGCCGGCGCAAGCTCGCCCCGCGCATCAGTCCGGGCAAGACCTGGGCCGGCGTCTATGGCGCGTTGGTGGCCGGCGGCGCGGTCGCCGTGCTCGGTGGCTACCTGCTGGGCGTGCGCGGCGGGGTGCCGTTGACCGGCATGCTCGTGCTCGGCGTGGCGACCGTCGCCATCGCCGTGGTCGGCGATCTGTTCGAAAGCCTGCTCAAGCGGCACGCCGACGTGAAAGACTCCGGCGCGTTGTTCCCGGGCCACGGCGGCCTGCTCGACCGCCTCGACAGCGTGTTCGCCGCCCTGCCGATCTTCGCGGCGGGCAAGATCCTGCTCGGGCTCTGACCATGGCCGTTCGACAGGTGGCCGTGCTAGGTGCCACGGGCTCCATCGGCACCAGCACGCTCGACGTCATCGCCCGTCACCCTGAGCGGTTCCGCGCCAGCGTCCTGGTAGCGAACCAGTCCACCGAGGCGCTGGCGACGCTCTGCGAGCGCTTCCGTCCCGACCTGGCCATCGTCGCCGACGCGTCCATGGAGGGCGACCTGGTACGGCGCCTGGCGGCGGCGGGCGTGCGCTGCGAGGTGGCGTCGGGTGCCGATGCGGTCACTGCGGCCGCCGCCGGACCGCTCTGCGACACCGTGGTCGCCGCCATCGTCGGCGCGGCGGGCCTGGACTCCACCCTGGCCGCCGCACGCACGGGCAAGCGACTGCTGCTGGCCAACAAGGAATCCATCGTCATGGCTGGCGAGCTCCTGCTCGCCGCACTGCGCGAGGGCGGCGGCGACCTGATCCCGGTCGACTCCGAACACAACGCCATTTTCCAGTGCCTGCCGCCGGGCCGTCCCGTCGCCGGGCGCGGCGGCGTGCGTCGGCTGGTGCTGACGGCATCGGGCGGCCCCTTCCGCGGACGCGGGCGCGCCGACCTTGGCACCGTGACGCCCGCACAGGCATGCGCCCACCCCAAATGGTCCATGGGTCGCAAGATCTCGGTCGACTCGGCCACCCTGATGAACAAGGGGCTGGAGGTCATCGAGGCCCACCACCTGTTCCAGGCGCCGCCGGAGACCATCGACGTGGTGGTGCATCCCCAGAGCCTGGTCCATTCGCTGGTCGACTACGTGGACGGCTCCATGCTCGCCCAGTTGGGCCACCCCGACATGCGCACGGCCATCGCCTGCGCGCTGGCCTGGCCGGAGCGGATCGAGG
>CAJYHU010000383.1 GCA_913774655.1 uncultured Luteibacter sp.
CGCGAGTTCCTCGATGCGAATCCCGTGGTGAATGAATACTATGGCGACGTCGCCCGATGGCTCGAAACGTGGCTGCCCCGCTTCGAAGGTGAAGACCGCAGCTACGTCACCGTGTCGATCGGTTGCACCGGGGGGCGGCATCGTTCGGTCTACCTGGTGGAACGGCTGGCCCGGCATTTCCGCTCCGAGCGCGGCAACGTACTCACCTTCCATCGTGAACTGGAGTGACCCATGACCCCGCCCCAGCAAAAACGGAGCACCGGTCGATGAGCGTCGGCGTCCTCCTCATGACCCACGAAGCCGTCGGCAAGGCGCTGGTTTCCGCCGCGCGCCACGTGATGCCCAAGCTGCCCCTGACGGTCGACGCCGTCGAGATCCCCCCCAACGCGGACCCCGACGTGATGCGCGACCTCACCGCCCGGCACGCGCGCGACCTGGACACGGGCGACGGTGTGCTGGTGCTGGCCGACCTCTACGGGGCCACGCCGTGCAACATCGGCCTGTCGCTGGGCGAACTGGGCGTCCATCTGCGCTGCGTATCGGGCCTGAACCTGCCCATGCTGCTGCGCGTCCTCAACTACTCTGAAAAATCGCTGCCCGAACTGGCCGAAATCGCGGCCACCGGCGGGCGCGGGGGAATTTTCATCGACCATGCTTGAACAGGACATCACGGTATCCAACCGACTGGGCCTGCACGCCCGCGCCTCCGCCAAGCTGGTCCAGTTGGTGGCGAGCTTCAAATCCACGGTGTACCTGATCAGCAAGGGTCGCGAAGTGAATGCCCAGAGCATCATGGGCGTCATGATGCTGGCCGCCGGCCTCGGCACCCCGCTCACCGTGCGCGCCGAGGGTGACGACGAGGCGGCCGCACTCGCCGCGGTGGTCGACCTGTTCGACCGCAAGTTCGACGAGGGCGCCTGAGCCATGACCGCCGACCGCACCGCGAGGCCGTCATGAGACACCTGTTGACCGGCACGCCGGCGGCCCGTGGCATGGCCCTCGGACGCGCGCGTCTGGTCCAGCCGAATATCTTCGCCGTCGACACGCGGATGCTCGACGAAGGCGAA
Organism: uncultured Luteibacter sp.; assembly: GCA_913774655.1. Classification (GTDB taxonomy): domain Bacteria; phylum Pseudomonadota; class Gammaproteobacteria; order Xanthomonadales; family Rhodanobacteraceae; genus Luteibacter; species Luteibacter sahnii. Next base: position 1,068 of record CAJYHU010000383.1, read on the forward strand.
GTCGCCGGCGAGATCGAGCGCCTGCACAAGGCCCTCGACCATGCCCGCACAGAACTGCACGAACTGCGCGGCAAGCTGCATGGCGCACTGGCCCGCGAGGTGGGCGACTTCATTGACGCGCACAGCCTGCTGCTCGACGACGAAGAACTGCTTCGCGGCCTCGACGAACTCGTCTCGGTCGGCCACTACACCGCCAGCGCCGCCCTGAAGATGCAGCGCGACCGCCTGGCCGCCGTCTTCGACGCGATGCACGACCCTTACCTCAAGAGCCGCGGCGAAGACATCGACCAGGTCATCGGCCGCGTGATGTCCGCGCTGCAGCAGCAGTCCAGCCGCGAAGAACGCAAACTTGCCGCGCGCGTAGGCGAGATCGTGGTCAGCGACACCGTCGCGCCGGCCGAGATGGCGAGCATGGCCGGGCAAGGCCTGCTCGGAGTGATCGCCAGCGCGGGCAGCGTCTACTCGCACAGCGCGATCCTCGCGCGCAGCTTCAACCTGCCGATGCTGGTAGGCACGAAGGACGCCCTGGCCGTCATCAACGACGACGACCTCGTGCTGATCGACGCCGAGCACGGCGAAGTCATCGTGCACCCCACCGCACAGGATCTCGCCCGCTACCGTCAGTGGCAGCGCCAGGCCGCCGCTGAAGGACGGCGGCTTGCCGCCCTCGCCTCTGCCCGCACGCTGACCCGCGACGGCGCGCACATCCGCCTCTACGCCAACGCTGAACTGCCCAGCGACGTGACCCTCGCCCGCGCCCGCGGCGCCGACGGTGTGGGCCTGTATCGCTCTGAATTCCTGTTCCTGCGCCAGCGCGGTCTGCCCTCCGAGGAGGAACAGTTCGCGGCTTACCGCGATCTCGTCATCGGCATGGGTGGCCTGCCGGTCACCATCCGCACGCTCGACCTGGGCGCCGACAAGGCCGATGCCGCAGGCCTGGCCATCCGCGGCGAAGACAACCCCGCCCTGGGCGTGCGCGGCATCCGCCTGTCGCTGCGCTACGCCGACATCTTCAGCGTGCAGCTGCGCGCCATCCTGCGTGCCGCCTGTTACGGCCCCGTGCGCGTGCTCGTGCCGATGATCACCCACGTGGGCGAATTGATCGACGTGCGCCGTCTGGTCAAGCAGGCTCGCGAAGCCTTGGCTGCCCGTGGTCAGGAACTCCCGGAGCGCATCGATATCGGCGCCATGATCGAAGTGCCCGCCGCCGCCATCGGCATCGGCGCGATCCTCGAGAAAGCCGACTTTCTCGCCATCGGCACCAACGACCTCGCGCAATACGTGCTCGCGGCCGACCGCAACAACGACGCCCTCGAAGGCATCTACGACCCGCTCCAGCCAGCCTTCCTGCGCCTGATCGCGCACGTGATCGCGGCGGCGCGACGGGCGAAGAAGCCGGTCAGCCTGTGCGGCGAGATCGCCGGCGACACGCAGTTCACCGCGCTGCTCCTCGCCATGGGCCTGGAAGAATTCAGCATGCACCCGGGTCAGTTGCTGCTGGTGCGCGATCGCCTGGCCTCGCTCGATTGCGCCGCCCTCCGACGCGCAGCCCCCAGGCTGTTCCGCTCCGCCACGCGCGACGACGTGGAAGCGCGATTGCTGGAGGTAATCGCACGGCAAGATGGGTGCGCTGGCGCGGCATGATGGGTCGGTCCGCCATCGTTGGGTGGCGGGGCTTGAACACCACGCATCAACCAATGTGTTCGACCACGACGATTGGCTTACAGCGTTCGTCGTTCGCGTAGGGGCAGTACTGACCGATCACCCGTAGCGTTCGAATGAGCGTGCCCGGATGGGATCGACACCGAAGGCTCCGGCCTCACTGTCCGAGACAACAGCACGGCCTGCATCCATGCAGCATCCCCGCACTTGCGCGAAGAACAAAAAAAGGGCCGCGGTTACCCGCGGCCCTTTGTCGCTACGACCCGAGAGGCTTACGCCGCCCTGGACGCCTCCATCTTCTGTGCCTTACTGACGACGTTGGCGCGAAGCTCGTCGCTATCGAAGTCGTCGACCGAAATGAACTCGGCCACGCCGTCGCGAACACGCTGGAGCAGGTCACGCTCGGCCGCGTTGATGGCACCGATCTTCTCCGCTTCGGCCAACTGCTCGTTGTAGGTGTGCCCACGCAGCTGCCCGCTCTTGAGCGCCTTGACCAGCTTGCGCTCCACCGGCTCGGCAGCGATGACGTCCGGCAGGATCGCGTTCATGCGGCCCACCGTGTTGTTCGCGGTCGGGCTGAGGTACGCCCACGCCGTAAGGCGATCGCGGGCTTCGCTCGGCGCGGTGATGAGGGCGGCGACACGACGACCGAGGCGATCGGACGGCGGCACTTCGCGGCGACCGAACGGGAATACCAGGAAGCGCAGCAGCCACGCCACCGGACGCACCGGGAAGTTGCGGATCACGCCGTCCAGCGCGTTCTGGATGCGCCACATGCACTCGTGGAACGCCCAGGCCAGCAGGGGGCGGTCGGCTTCCGGACGGCCGGTATCTTCGTAGCGCTTGAG
>CAJYHU010000384.1 GCA_913774655.1 uncultured Luteibacter sp.
TTCTGAGGCTGGCGCGCGAAAGCGCGCAGCGCGACCTGGCAGGCATCCCGGCCGAAGGCGTCGCCGCGCGCGGTGGGGCTAGTCTTGTCTCGCGCGGGTATCTCGTAGCAACCGGCCACACCCGGCCGTCCGCCATGGCGACGCCAGAAACGATCGTTGGCGATCGCCATGAGCTTGCCGCGGCGTTCGACCGGCCGTGCCGCGTCGGCGACACCGCGCAGGCGCAGGATGCCGTAATGCGCCGCCAGGGCCCGGACCACCGCGAGCAACAGATCGCGCGGACGCGCACCACCACTGGCGCGGATGAAATGCGCGGTGGCGGCCCGTCCAAGATAGGCCCACGCGCCACGCACGCCCCCGATCAACAGCCCTTCGGCACCGCCGAAGGTGATCGCGCAGGATGCGACGACTTCTTTCTGGCCGTTGAGCAGGTACAGGCCGAGTTCGCCGCTGCGCTCGTCTTCCGGCGCCCGCGCGTGAAGGTAAGCCATCTGTCCTTGACCCAGTGGCAGGGTAGCCAGGCGTACGTCGTGGCCCTTGAGCAGCCGGTCGCGCAATCGGGCGGGGAATTCCCGTTCGACAAAGCGGTAATGGGCTTCAAGTATGCGGGCACGCGTCGCGAGATCGAATTCGCGGGAGATGTGAGGCGCGCGCCAGCGTTCGAACAGGTGGGGCTGGCGCTCGGCCACGGCCCTCAGGTCGCGTGACGCGTCGACCAGGCGCAACCAGGTCGCCTGGCGCTGCCAGCCCGCGAGGCTGTCGAACAGGTAGCCGAGCCGGCTTTCCGGGAGCGCCTGCCGCCGACGCAGCGTGGACCGGCGGCGCAGGTGGTCGAGAACCAGACGGAGCCCGCCTCGCTCGCTGCCGGGACGAGGCGCTACGGCGAGGCTGTCGAACGCGCGAGGGGCGGGAAAGCGGGGTTGCATGCCATGTAGACGTGCGACGCGCGGGAAATTGAAACGCGGATCGGCGTCGGGGTCGCCGAGGCGATCGGGTCGCAGCCGGCACCCAGCGGCACGGGGCCTACCGACGGGATGGGAGCCGATCGTATCGGCGATTCGGGGTGGCTCAGCGACCGCGCTTGCGCCGCTCGTCGCGCCATACGCTCCACCCGCCGAGCAGGGTCATCGCGGCGAGGGCATACCACGTGATGGCGTACTGGAGGTGGTTGTCAGGGAAAGAAATCACGGTCAGGCCGCCCACCGGACCCTCGCTGCCATCCCCCTGCGACGGCGACGACGCGGCATCGGCGTCGACGAAATACGGCGCGGCGTCGGATACGCCCTCGGTTTTCGCGATGGCCGCGACGTCGCGCGAGAACCAACGCCCGGCCGCAGGCTCGTTGTCCTGCAGGAACGCTCCCTTGGGCTCGCTGATGCGTAACAGTCCCGTCACCGTGACCTCGCCACCCGGGCCGACGGCGCAGTCGGCCTTACCCGCACACCACGTGGGTGACACGAAACCGCGGTTGACGATGACCACCTCGCCGTTCGGACGGCGCAACGGTGTCATCAGCCACGAACCCAGGCCGAGCTCGGTGCTGGCGCGCACCCGCACGCTCTTCGTCGGCACAAACGTGCCGGAGACGCGTACGCGGCGGTATTCATCATTGGCGGCGTCGATCGACGGCCACGCGTCGCGACCGGGCGCGTCGACTGCGGCGGCGTGCACGCGCGCATCCACCCGCGCGATGAGCGCGTGTTTCCACGCGCGACGGTGCACCTGCCACGTACCGAGAGCGACGAAGCCCGCGAACAGGGCCACGCCCAGCAGCGTCAGCAGGCCCAGAACGACAACGCCGCGCGGAGGGCGCGGCGTCGTCGTGGCATCGGTATCGCGCGCGCTCAAGGCAGGTTCTTCACCTGTTGGGACATGTCGTGCGACATGCCCGGCATCATGTTGGCGTTGAGGTGATACATGACCCAGATCGAACCGGACAGGGTGATGACCACCAGCACCAGGGTGAAGATCAGCGCCAGCATGTTCCAGCCGCCTTGCGACTTGGTGTCCATGTGCAGGAAGTAGATCATGTGCACCACGATCTGGATAGCGCCGAAGACCAGCAGCACCACCGCCAGCGTCTGCGCGTTGGGGATGACCTTGCCCATCACCAGCCAGAACGGGATCGCCGTGAGCACCACGGCGAGGAAGAATCCCGTCATGTACCCCTTGAGGGTGCTGTGCGGGGCGTCGTCCTCGTGATGCGCGTGGTCGTCGTGGTGATCGTGCGAATCGACGTGCGTGCTCACTGCAGCACTCCCATCAGGTAAACGAAGGTGAAGACGCCGATCCAGACGACGTCGAGGAAATGCCAGAACATCGACAGGCACATGATGCGGCGCTTGTTCGCCGGCGTGAGACCGTGCTTGCCGACCTGGAACAGCAGCGTCACCAGCCAGATGATGCCAAAGGTGACGTGCAGGCCGTGGGTGCCAACCAGCGTGAAGAACGACGACAGGAACGCGCTGCGCTGCGGGCCGGCGCCTTCGTGGATGAGGTGGGCGAACTCGTAGAGCTCGATGCCGAGGAACGCCGCGCCGAACAGGCCGGTGATGATGAGCCACGCCATCATCGTGCCCTTCTGGTTCTTCTGCATCTCCAACACGGCGAAGCCGTAGGTGATGGAAGACAGCAGCAGCATCGTGGTGTTGATCGCCACGAGCGGCAGTTCGAACAGGTCGGCGCCCGACGGACCGCCCGCGTAGCTGCGGCCCAGCACGCCGTAGGTGGCGAACAGGCAGGCGAAGATGAGGCAGTCGCTCATCAGGTAGATCCAGAACCCGAGCAACGTGCCGTTGGCCGGGTGATGGTCTTCCTTCATCCAGAACTGGAGCTTCTGGCCCGCGGCGGACGCGGTGGAGGAGGCATGCATATCAGACATGGGCGGCGAGCTCTTCCGTACGGGCGGTCTCGGTGCGTTCGACCACATCCGCCGGGATGTAGTAGTCGCGCTTGTAGTTGAAGGTATGGCCGATCGCCGTCACCAGCAGGCCCACGAAAGCCAGGCCGGCCACGAGGAACATGTGCCAGATCATGGCGAAGCCCAGCACGAAGGCGAAGCCCGCGATGATGATGCCGGCACCCGTGTTGCTGGGCATGTGGATCGGCAGGTAACCCTCGGTGCGACGCTCGGCGTGGTGGTCCTTCATCTGCGACCAGGCATCGAGATCGTGCACCACCGGGGTGAACGCGAAGTTGTAGACCGGCGGCGGCGACGAGGTGGACCACTCGAGCGTGCGGCCGCCCCACGGATCGCCCGTGACGTCGCGCAGGGCATCACGGCGCTTCCAGCTGACGAAGAGCTGCATCAGGAACGAGCCGATGCCCAGGGCGATGAGGCCGGCGCCGACCGCCGCGATCTGGAACCAGATCTGCAGCGACGGATCCTCGAAGTGGTTCATGCGGCGCGTGACGCCCATGAAGCCAAGCACATAGAGCGGCATGAAGGCGACATAGAAGCCGACGAACCAGAACCAGAACGAGCACTTGCCCCAGAACGGATCGAGGCGATAGCCGAACGCCTTGGGGAACCAGTAGTTGATGGCGGCGAACACGCCGAACACCACGCCACCGATGATCACGTTATGGAAGTGCGCGATCAGGAACAGGCTGTTGTGCAGCAGGAAGTCGGCCGGGGGCACGGCGAGCATCACGCCGGTCATGCCGCCGATGACGAACGTGACCATGAAGCCCACCGTCCACAGCATCGGCACGTCGAACTTGATGCGGCCGCGGTACATCGTGAACAGCCAGTTGAAGATCTTCGCACCCGTGGGGATCGAGATGATCATCGTGGTGATGCCGAAGAACGAGTTGACGCTCGCGCCCGAACCCATGGTGAAGAAGTGGTGCAACCACACCAGGTAGGAGAGCACCGTGATCACCACGGTGGCGTAGACCATCGAGGCGTAGCCGAACAGGCGCTTGCGGCTGTAGGTCGGCACGATCTCGGAGAAGGCGCCGAACAGGGGCAGGATCAGGATGTAGACCTCGGGGTGGCCCCAGATCCAGATCAGGTTCACGTACATCATCGGGTTGCCGCCGAAGTCGTTCGTGAAGAAGTTGGTGCCGATGTAGCGGTCGAGCGAGAGCAGCACCAGCACGGCCGTCAGCACCGGGAAGGCGGCGACGATGAGCACGTTGGTGCAGAGGGAGGTCCAGGTGAAGACGGGCATCTTCATCATGGTCATGCCCGGCGCGCGCATCTTGACGATGGTCGCGATCAGGTTGATGCCCGACAACGTGGTGCCCACGCCGGCGACCTGCAACGCCCATATGTAGTAGTCGACGCCGACGTCGGGACTCTGCACGAGCCCGGACAGCGGCGGATACGCCAGCCAGCCCGTGCGCGCGAACTCACCCACGAACAGCGACGCCATCACCAGCATGGCGCCGGAGACGGTCATCCAGAAGCTGAAGTTGTTGAGAAACGGGAAGGCCACGTCACGGGCGCCGATCTGCAGCGGCACCACGTAGTTCATCAGGCCCGTCACCAGCGGCATCGCCACGAAGAAGATCATGATCACGCCGTGGGCGGTGAAGATCTGGTCGTAGTGATGCGGCGGCAGGAAGCCTGGGTTGCCGTTGAAGGCGATGGCCTGCTGGGCGCGCATCATCAGTGCGTCGGCGAAGCCGCGCAGCAGCATCACGATGCCCAGCACCATGTACATGATGCCGATCTTCTTGTGATCGATGCTGGTGAACCATTCGCTCCAGAGGTAGCCCCAGAGCTTGGCGCGGGTGATGAGCGTCAGCACCGCGATGCCGCCGATGGCGACCATGGCGAACGTGGCGATGAGGATGGGCTCGTGATACGGAATCGCCTCGAGGGAGAGGCGTCCGAAGATCAGCTTGACTAGATCGGGCGTATTCATGACCGGGGGCTCGGCTAGGCTTGAATTCGGTGGGGCGCGCTCAGAGCGCGCGCCCGGCAGGGGACGTGGCCGTGCCGCCATCGCGGCTCAGGCAGAGCGCGCCGACGTAGCGCCGCTCGGCCTCGGTGAGGCCCAGGCGCGAGCGCAGGGCAGCGCTCGTGGTCACGTTGTAGGCACCCACGATGCCCTGTCCGCCCTGGCGGTCGAGCGCCATCATGTCGTTCTGGCACATGCGGTCGGACTCGACGCAGCGGTTGAGGATGGCGTTGTAGAGGCCGGGCGCGACCTTGGCGTAGTAATGCACCGGCTCGCGTTCGCTGGGCTGCTCCAGCTTGAGGTAATCCTCGCGGCTCAGGTTGCCGCCCTGGGCGCGGGCCTTGGCCACCCAGCTGTCGAACTCCGCGTCCGACACGCTATGGAAGCGGAAGGTCATGTCGGAGAAGCCGGCGCCGCTGTAGTTGGCGGAGATGCCGCCGAAGTCGCCGGTCTTGTTCATCACGGCGTGCAGCTGGGTCTCCATGCCCGGCATGGCGTAGATCATGCCCGCCAGGGACGGCACGAAGAAGGCATTCATCACCGTGGAGGCGGTGATGTGGAACTCGATCGGACGATCGACCGGCGCCGCCATCTCGTTGACCGTGGCGATGCCCTGCTCGGGATAGAAGAACAGCCACTTCCAGTCGAGCGCGACCACCTCGACCACCAGGGGCTTGGTGCCGGCGGCGACCTGGCGGGAGGCGTCGATCTGGTCGATGGGGCGGTAGGGATCGAGCTTGTGGGTGCTCGTCCAGGTGATGGCGCCCAACGCGATGATGATGATCAGGGGGGCCGACCAGATCACCAGCTCCAGCACGGTGGAGTGGTTCCAGTCCGGATCGTATTCGCCGTGGGCCGCCTTGTTCGACTCCCGGTATTTCCAGGCGAAGAGCAGGGTCAGCGCGATGACCGGGATGATGATAATCAACATCAACACGACGGAAATCGCGATAAGGTCGCGCTGCTGCCGGGCGATGTCGCCCGCGGGCGAGATCAGCACGGCATCGCAGCCCGACAGGAGCAGGGCCAGGGCGGGGATCAGCAATCCGCGCAACATCTTCATGGACATTCGCATGATGGGAGTAGATCGTGGGGACACAAAAAGGTACGCCGTTCCACCTGTCACGGCCATAGGACACATTGTCCCATGCCGTGTGTAGTGCGGGGGAATTCCATCCCGCCCGATCTTCGCTATGCTGTCCCCAACGCCACGAATTCGGGGTAAGAACACGATGTCAAGCCTTTCACACGCCGATCACGTCGGCCCCGGCGTCCAGGCCCAGAACGATCTGGCCCACCACCACGGCGGCGCCGCCCACGCGGCCGTCGCGCCGGGCGAGATTGCCGTCGGGGTCGTGATCGGTCGCGCCTCGGAATACTTCGACTTCTTCACCTATGGCATCGCCTCGGTGCTGGTGTTCCCGTCGGTGTTCTTCCCCTTTCTCAACCAGTTGGACGGCATCCTGCTGGCGTTCGCGATCTTCTCGCTGGCCTTCATTGCCCGTCCGATCGGCACCACCCTGTTCATGGCGATCCAGCGCCAGTGGAGCCGCAGCACCAAGCTCACGGCCTCGCTGTTCCTGCTGGGCACGTCGACGGTGTGTATCGCCTTCCTGCCGATGAACACGTCCGGCGGCTACGGCGTGATCGTGGTGCTGGGCGTGTTGCGCTTCATCCAGGGCATCGCCCTGGGCGGCTCATGGGATGGCCTGCCTTCCCTGCTGGCGCTCAATACGCCCAAGGGGCGCCGCGGCTGGTACGCGATGCTCGGCCAGGTGGGCGCGCCGATGGGGTTTCTCATCGCCGGCTCGCTGTTCCTGTTCCTGAATACCCAGCTGTCCCGTGAGGATTTCCTCGGCTGGGGCTGGCGCTATCCGTTCTTCGTGGCGTTCGCGATCAACGTAGTGGCCCTGTTCGCCCGCCTGCGCCTGGTCGTCACCGAGGAGTACACCCAGGCGCTGGAAGAACGCGAACTGGAGCCCATCGGCATCATCGAGATGTTCCGCGCCCAGGGCTACAACCTGTTCATCGGCGCCTTCGCGGCCCTGGCCAGTTATGCCCTGTTCCACCTCGTGACGGTGTTCCCGCTGTCCTGGATCGCCCTGTCGCGCTCACAGGACATCAATAACGTCTTGATCGTGCAGCTGGTCGGCGCCTGCGTGGCGATCCCGGCCACCGTGGCATCGGGCGTCATCGCCGACAAGATCGGCCGTCGCAACACGCTGGGCACCATGGCCGTCCTCATCGGCCTCTTCGCCATCGCCGCGCCATTCCTGCTCGACGGCGGCAAGGTGGCCCAGGACATCTTCCTGGTGGTCGGTTTTGCCCTGCTTGGCCTGTCCTACGGGCAGGCCGCCGGTACCGTCACGGCCAACTTCGCCCGCCGCTATCGCTACACCGGCGCGGCCCTCACCACCGACTTCGCCTGGCTCTTCGGCGCCGCCTTCGCTCCCCTGGTGGCCTTGGGCCTGTCGCAGCGATTCGGCCTGGTCGCCGTGAGCGGTTACCTGCTGTCGGGCGTGGTCTGCACGCTGCTGGCCCTGCGTATCAACCGGGCCCTGGAGACGGAACGTCCCAAGCCCGCACACTGAAAACGCGCCACCCACGACTCGACGGGGCCCCTTGCGGGCCCCGTCTCATTTCGGGTTGCGACGAGCGGACACTTGCTCCACCCTTTCCCGATGCTCTTCGATCTGCCCGACCACGAGACCCTCTATCGCGCCCTGCTGGACCGGGATACCGCCTACGACGGTCACGTCTATGCCGGCGTCATCCCGACGGGCGTGTTCTGCCGGCCGAGTTGCCCCGCGCCGAAACCAACGTTGGCGCACGTCCGCTTCCACGACTCGGCGGCAGCCTGCTTACGCGCGGGCCTGCGCCCCTGTCTGCGGTGTCGTCCGCTCGATCCGGTCGGCCAGCGCGAGCCCTTGGTATCTGCCCTGCTCCGCCAGCTTGAGGACGACCCGTGCCGAACATGGACGAACGACGACGTGGCGGCCCTGGGCTACGAGCCGTCGGTGGTACGCCGCACGTTCCAGCGCCAGTTGGGCATCGGCTTTATCGAAATGGCTCGCCTACGCAAGGTGACGGGCTGAGCCGACGGCACGTCATCCCAGGACGGGATAGACGCCGTCGGTAAAGACGTGGCCGTGGTAGCCCTTGCGGCCGACCTGCCGTGCCAGCTCGCTGCGGAAATCCTCACCCCGACGCAGGCTGTCCAGAACGAAGGCGAAGTCTCGCCGGGGTGTCCAGCCCAGGTCACGCACGGCACGGCCGCTGTCGTAGACGCGGTCGAGCGACGGCAGGAGAGCCCAACCTTGCCGGGCGTAGAGGTCGTCGACCCCGGGGAAGTAGCGCCGGACCACGGCGGGTGCGTCCTCTCGCAACGCCGCCGCATCCGTCCGCTGGAACGGCGTGGGGGCCGAGATGACGTAACGACCGAAGCCCAGCGCAGGCGCGCGTTCGAGGGCGAGCCGATGCGCGTCGACGATGTCCTCCATGTCGGCGCGCCGATAGAGCAGCTCGTTGGCCTGCATGTTCAGCGCGCCGTAGGCCGATCGAACCGACGCGTTGTCGTCATCTTCGGGGAAAAAGCGCGCCGTGCGCAGCACCAGCGTGGGCATGTTGTCTTGTCGCGCCGCGAGCTCGCATAACGTCTCCGCGGCGAGCTTGGTGGCGCCATAGATGGTGCGGGGCACGGGCCGCACGTCTTCATCGATCCACGCGGCCGGCGCGGCCGGTGCCGGCGACAGCGCGGCACCGTAGGCACTGGTGGTGCTGGTGAAAACGAACGCGCGCACGCCGTGCGCCACCGCCGCGTCGAGCAGGGCCAGGGTGCCCGCCACGTTGGTATCGATGAACTGGCGCCGGGTATGGGTGGCGATGTGCGGTTTGTGCAGCGTCGCGCTGTGGATCACGCCGCGCACGCCGGACAGCGCATCACGGACGAATGCCTCGTCGGCGATCGATCCGACGAGGTCGGTGTAGGGGGACGGTGTCACGTCGAGCCCCCGCACGTCATGCCCCAGGCCGCGCAGGCGGCGTACCAGCGCCTCGCCGAGGTGGCCCGCGCTGCCGGTGACGAGCAGGGTCATGCGCGCTGGCTTACCAGATGAGATCGTCGGGGACGACGAACTGCTTGTAGTAGTCGTCATCCTCGTCGGGCGGCGGCGGATCGCCTTCCTTGCGACCGTGGTCGAGGGCGATCCGCGCCGGATCGCGCACGTGGATCTTGTCGGCGGCCGCCCGGGGCAGCAGTTCGAAGCCATCGTCGTGGCGGACGATGGCAAGGGTGCCCGCCGCCAGTTGAGCCCGCTGGGCGTCGTTGACGAGCACGCTGGCGATGCGGTCGCCGTCGGTGAAGCGGTACGCGATGTCGCCGTCACGCTTGACCCGCGAGGCCTCGATGATCTGGCGGACCTGGGCCTGCACCTCTTTCGCGCGGGCCTCGGCATTGCGTTCGGCCGCCAGGGCCCGGTCGCGCTCGGCCCGCTCCGCCTGGAGGCGCTGGGCGTCGACCCGCTCCTCGGCGGGGGCGGCCTGGGCCTTGCCCTGGCGCTGCTTCGCCTGCTCGCGGACGACCTTGGCCACCTTGTCTTTCTTGACCAGCCCGGCCTTGAGGAGTTGTTCCTGGAGGGGATTGCGCATGCGACGTATCGATCGGCGGGAAGCGGCCTAGTCTAGCGCGGTGTCGGCGCCCCGCACGCCGAGCCGATCGAGTTCGGCGACGAGTTCACCGGCCAGGCGCGCGCTGGGAAATCCCCGGGCGTCGGCGGTGTAGCGCAGGATGCCCGCCGCAGCCGCCCTGCCCCCGCCGGAAGGCTCCAGCCGCCAGCGCAGCGTGCCGACCGCCAGGCCAGACCGGGCGTCACGGACCAGCGCGGCGGGAAACAGCACCAGCCGGTGACCCGCGCTCACCTCGTCCAGCGCGAGCAGCGCTTTCTCCGGCAGCGCACCGTCGATATGGCGTCCGCGGCCCTCGTCGAAGACCGTGACGTCCACCGGTAACGCGTGCCGGTCGACCAGGCCGGGTACGTCCACCGTGCGCGCCTCGAAGCCCGCGTCGCGAAGGCGCCGGGTAAGCGTGTGGGCGAAGGTCGACGCATCCGTGCGAAGCAAGGGGTCGGCGGCGGGATGGAGCGGCAGGAGCGACAGCACGTCGAGCCGGCCGATCGACGGTGCCGCGCCCAGGCGGTGCCCGGCCCCGGACACCGTCGCACAGCCGCCGACGAGGGCGGCCATCAGGATCGGCCCGGCGATGCGATAAGTCATAAGAATTCAACCATCAAACGTAGCTGGCGGGAAAAGCGCCCCCCGCCGATCGGCGAGCCCGCCTGCCTGAGGCGCGCGTGGAAGGTGAAGCGCTGACCGTTACCGAGGGCACCGAGCACGACGGGACGGGCTGGGGCGATCGCGCGCAGGTCGGCGGTGGCCAGTTGCAGGGCCACGTGGCGAGGGCCGGGCAAGGCGAAGCCTTGGGGGTCGTCCGGCGTCGCGTCGCTGGGGATGCCGAACGTAAACCGGGCGATGAGCCCTGCTGGATACGGGCAGGACGACACGCGCAAGTGAAACGGCAGCCAGGGTGTCGCACCGTCGGCGTTGCGGAAGTCGGCGACACCGTAGTCGCCCATCCGCACGACCTGATGGAGATCGTCGACGACGATGCCGCAGGCGGGCCGCTGGACCACCACGCCGGCCATTTCGAGGGTTTCGTAGGCCAGTCGCCCACCGCCCTTCGTGTTGGTGGCGAACGACTGTCCGACGACACCAGGATCGAGGCGGCCGAAGCGCAGGGGCCCTGCCACGCGCACGATGTCGTAATGGACCGATTCGTCCGTGACGTCCACGGGCGTGCCGCCGATGACCACCCATCCGTTGTCGAGGTTCCAGTGCGTCGCCGACGGATAACGGAAGTGCTCGGCGTCCTTGCGCCTGACGGACACCTTGAGGCCCAGGCCCGAAGGAAGGCCACCGATGGTGAGCGGGCGGGTATCCCCCGCCGACACGGGCACCCACACGTGGTCGAACGTGATGACGCCTTTCTTGCACTGGAGCACGTGAGGCTCGCCGCTGCGCAGGCCTTGCCCCGTGGCCACGACCTGGCCGGGAAGGCTCCCGCCGGCGGGGATGCCCGCGTGTTCGTAGGCCGTGCCGATGCGATAACTCACCTTGCCCACCGATTCGCAACCCCACTTGGCCCATGCGTCGGGCACGTACATCGACGACAAAAGAACGACGGAAACGACCGCCTTCCTCGCTGCGTGGAAAGACATCGGGGCGCACTCCTTGGCCAGACCCGCGACACGGCGGGCAAACGATCAGGTGGGATGCGTCCAGCTTAATGGCGTGGGATTTACAGGTAGTCCACCTGTACCCGGATCACCCGTGAGAAAACACCGCCCTCGACCGTAGGCTTCGTCTCGCGCAGACGCACGTTGAAGTCATAGGCCTCGCCGGAGCCCAGCGCATTCATCTCGATGGGTACGCCCGGCGCGATCGTCTGGCGATCCTTCGAGCCCAGCTCCATCGCGACGTTCTTCGGACCGCGCAACGAAAACCACGCGGGGTGGGTCGCATCGGCATCGCCGGCGCCACCGAACGTGAAACGCGCGATCAGACCGACCGGATCGCTGCAATGCTTCACCCGCAGGCGGAAATTCTCCCAGGGCGTGGCGCGTTCCGGCGTGGCGAAGTTACTGAGGTTATAGGCGGGTAGCTCGATCGGTTTCTTCGCGTCGTCCCAATCGATGCTGCATGCTTCGCGACGAAGGACGAGGTCGTAGACCTGCATCGAACGAAACACCACGAGCCCTCCACCCACCTTGTCGACATTCGACTGCGCGATCGCCCGACTGTCGATCTTGCCGAAGCGAACGGGGCCGGCCATGCGATAGATTTCGTAGCCGACCGAGTCCATGTCGCTTCGCACCTGTTCGCCTTGCGCCATGGTGCGATCGATATCGTGGGGAAATGGGCGGCGAACGCCATCGCGCTCACGCAGGAACAGTCGTAGCCCCACCCCCGCGCGCTGCCCACCGACGGTGAGTGGCAGCAAGCCTTCGGTCTGCCGGTTCTCCCACCGTCCGCGAAAAGTGACGCGGCCCTGGTTGCAGGTGAGCAGCAGCTTACCCTCACCGGCCGCCTCACCCTCGCGCAGCAGTTTTCCCTCGGGATCGCTGTTGCGTACGTCGACGAACGTCGTCTGGCCGATCTGGTAGGTGGCGAGGTTGACGTGGGTACAACCGGCGGCGGCGAGCGCCTGCCCGGTCACGCCGGATGAGAGCGCCAACGCACCCGAGAGCGCCCGGCGTAGGGAAAAAGTCGGCATGGTGATCACTTGGTTACCTGGGAAGGGGAGTCCACGACGATGTCGCGGGTGGAAAAGTGCGTCGCCAGCCACGTCGACCAGCGCACGGCCCGCCGAATCAGCGCCGCGCGATATCGCGCGTTGAGCTGCGGCGTGCGCGAGTGATAGTTGGCGGCGCGTGCCCATACATCGCCGGCGTCGTCACGCAGATGGCCGCGGATGCGCCACGCCGCGAGCTGATAGGCGTAGCAGCCGGGCGCGGCCACGTCGTGCGGGGAGATGCCGTAGCGCGCCAGCTCGCGCAGATAGGCGGTGTTGAACTGCAGTGCGCCGACGTCCTGCGTGCCGTTCGCGTTGCGAACCCACTGGCCCGGCCGCCCCGCTTCCTGCTCGGCGATGGCGAGGAGAATGTTCGCCGGCACGTCATAGGCGATCGCCGCGCCCAGCGCACAGGCCACCATGGCTTGCTGCTCGGCGGGAATATCCGGAAGCACGTCGATCATGGGGCGAGGCCGGCATCAGGCGTTTCGCCGGACGGCGGGGTAAGCGGCAACGGTTCGACCTCCGTGGCGCTGTGGGGCGTGGCGATAGCGATGCCGTCGTGATCCGCGCGACGTGCAGGCATGGCATCGTGAAGGGGGTGGCTCACGTCCGTGGTGCCCGGACGCAGGGTCGTGGCATAGCCTGAGGCGGACACGGCGGGGTCGGCCTCGTTGCCGCGATGCGCTCGTGCGGTGGCTACCGCCGACGTCCGGGGCGCGGCCGCCACGGCCGGCATGGGTGCGTCCCGCGGATGCACGGAGGGGCCCTGGTCGGGCATCGCCACGGGGGACGTCATCGGCTGGACCGCCACCTGCACGTGTTTCGTCGTGCCCGGTGACGCAAAGGACGCAAGACTTACCGCGGTCGCTTGTCCGATGTGCACATCCGAGCCGCGTCGCGGCGGGCTTGTCTCCGACGGCGGCTCAATGCCTCGCTGCATGGCGATGTCGGCGGGCCGACGTGTAGCCATGGGCGCATCACCCAAGGCACGATGCGCCGGCGTACGCGGCATGACCGTGATCTCCGCGTCGAGGCTGTGCAGCCGCGTGGCGGGATGACCAGCCTGCAAGAGAGCCGTCTCGACCGAGGTTGCGGGACCGAAAGGGGCCCGCGCCTTCGGCACATGAACGGCGGACGACGCGTCGACCTCGCCATACGCCACAGACGACAGATCGTGTGAGATCGATGCAGGGGTCCCGGGAAGGTGGACCAGACGATCGGATGGCCTTGCGGACACATGGGCGATGGCGGTGCCGGCGTCGTCGGCCGGGAGCGTCGTGGTCATGCCCGGGCCAACGATCAAGGACAACATTGCCGGACCGGATGACCGCAAGAGCGAGGCGTCGTCGCGCGCGGCCTGGGTCACGCTCGGGATCGAACGGCTTTCGTCGGTCGCCGACGATGTCGCCCCATCCCTCATCGCCACGTCGCCTGTGACCGGTTGCGTGGTCACAAGGTCTATTCCCGCGCTACCGGGCAGCGCTGTACCGGTCGGGATGATGATCCCCTGCGTCACGTCGGCGACGACCGTCCGACCGATCGCCGGACGCTGGGATGACGCCGCGTGATCGTACGCCGGGACGTCCTTGGGTCCGGTTCGCAGGTCGGTCGTATCCACGGCGTGCGTCGGCGCCTTGGTGGCGACGCCGTCCAGAGGCTCGGCACGCGTCGACACTTGCGGAAGGGACGGCATGGATCGCGTGCCCACGTCGGACGGTACGCCCTGCCCGACCGGCGCCATGCCCGGTACGACCGCCGACGGCGATGTCGCATCCAGTGCCACGCTCGGCTGATCCAACGAGCCCGAGGAAGGCATGTCCATAGGCGACGATGTCCCGGGCCGCAGTCTCTCCGACACCGGCTGTCGAGGTACCGGTGTCCCCCTGGGCGTAGTCGCGGCCTGCACGGACATATCGTCGAGGTGGCGGCGCGCCTCGGCTGCGAAGGCAGCATCGATCGCCGATCTGGCTTCAGGCTCATGCCCGGATGCGACCATGACGTCGTTCGGCGATGCCACATCGGCGGAGACGGAGCCATCGCGTGCCGCGACAACCTCGTGCGCGTGGTCACGAGCTGCGGCGCTGACACGCGTCCTCCCGTCCGGGCGTCGACCCGATGCCACCGGTTTGGCCGATGAGGCGTGGGAGTGCTCCGCGTCGACGTCACCTCCCGTCATCGCGTAGGCCGTCTGCGTGGTGTCATGCGGCCACGCCGGCGATTCGCCGTTGCCAACACCGCCGGGTGTCGCGCTCGTTGTAGCGCCCGACAGGCTCAGGTCGGGCCTGATGCGTCCGACGGGACGGTCACGCTGTGCCGTCAGGTCCGCTATCGGGCTTGCTCCCAGGGGACGCCAACGCGGCGCCCCACCCGGTGCGTAAGCCGCGTGGGTGGACGCCTGCCGCGTCCATGATCCTCCGGACGGGATGATCACCTGGGTCTGGAAGGGTTCCGGCACGCTGGACATGCCCACGGCGGAACGTTGCACGGCGTCCATCACCGATTCGGTCCGCACCGACGCACGACTCTCGCTGTCCGAACGGTGGCGGGCTTGCGCCATATGGGCCGCCAGGGAGCCGACGGACGCCATGGCCGCCGTGCCTCCCGCACCGATCGCCGAGCCGACGACACCGGCGGTGCCTGCGTAGAGCCCCAGGTTCGAGCCGGTCACCATCGCATAGAGCATCTGCGGAACACGCAGCGCCAGCACGAGCAGCAGGATCGACACCGGCAGGATCAGACCCATGCGGGGATAGCTCACGACGCCGGATCGCGTCTGCATGGCCGCGCTGGCCAGTTCCCCCAGAAGCTGGGCGCCCTGGTGACCGATGATGCCGAGGGCGAACATGCACAGGCCGATCGCCAGGACATGCTTGTAGAAATTGATCGCAATCGGCGACGTCCACCGCGCGCCGCCGAAGCCGAGCAGGATAATGCCCGCGTAGCCCATCATCCACGCGGCGATGAGCAATAGCAGGAACTGCGCCGTGACGAGGGACAGTACGACCATGGTGCCGATACCCAGCAGGTTGGCGACGATCATTTCGCCCGTCTCCGCCGACTCGGTGCCTTGCAGCATGTCCAGGTAGACCTGGATGCCGATGCCACCGATGTCGTTGCCGCGGCTGATGAACGACGATGCATTCGGGCTGCCGCTGAACAATTCGAAGAACGAATCGACGATGTCGCCGACGAAACCCTTGCTGCCCCGCAGGTCGGATGCGTTGACCAGCAACCAGTAGAAAAGGCTGGTAACGATGACGAACCGGGTCAACTCCATCAGCATCTCGCCGATGTCCTGACGCATCACCTGCATGCCCATCGTCCAGACGAGACTTATCGCGGCGAGGCTCCAGAAAAGTTGCGTGGCCGCATCGAGCACCCGCTCGTCGCGGGCGTATTGCTGGAACAGGCGATGGAAGCTGCCCACCAGGGTCTTGTCCAGATCGTCGGCGGCCAGGGCGTCGCCCGACAACGTCGACAGGACAAGAAACGCCATCAGGCGGATGAGAAAGAAAGCAGGCATGCGATCCATGACAGGTGGCGTCCATCGGAGCGCCGTCGGCATGACGGCGCTCCAGCAGGGGTCAGAACGTATCGGCGAACTCGGGGCGGTCCTTCTTCAGCGAGCTGCTCGCCTCCCTGAGGCCGCTGCGAAGTCGCGCGGACGTCGCGAGTGCGCGCGATTCCTTGTCGGCGCCCGCCTGGGCCTGCGTCAATCGTGCCGCCTCGGATACGAGCAGCATGGAACGCAGCTGCATGAGCTGGTTGACCTGCGACTGGGCCATGGCATTGGCGATCTGCATCTGCTGGCCATGGCCTTGCGTGGTCTTGTTCAATGTCGACAGGGTGGCGACGGCCTCGGCTTCGCCTTGGAGACCGGAACGGTGCTCCTTGATCGACGCCAGCCAGACGTCGTTGGCGGCCTTTCGGGCGCGCGACCCTTCGAAGCCGGCGAGGTCGCCGTCTTTCGCATAGTCCGACGCGGCTTTGTACTGTGCGGCGTAGTCGTCGTCGGAGCGACCTCCCGTCACCCGCTCGAAAAAGTCCTTGACCGGGGAGGGTATGGGAATGATTTCTTCTCCCGGGTTGTTCTTGTTGATGATCACGGTGAAGTTCTTGTTGACTTCGATATTCTTGATGGCGATATCCGCGGATATCGACGTCGACTTATCGATGTTTGTGGTGCTCTTGTTGATCTCGGTCGTTGTGTTGTTTATCTGGCTCGTCGTCGTATTGATGGCGGACGTGGATTGATCGATGGAGAAGGTCTGGCTTGATATGGCCCGGGTCGAGTTGTCGATATTGTTGGTGTAGTAGTTGACCGTTCCCTCGTCCTTCTCCTGAAGCTGCTTGGCAATTTTCTTTAGCTGGAACCAGCTGGGAATGTCCCATACCAGACCAAAGGCGGACGCATCATGCGTCGATAGCGCCAGGGCACCGACGGTCATCGAGCAAACGAGGGTCTTGAAACGTTTCATGCATGGTTCTCCACGGGCTCAACATTGGGCGGATTTATCTGAAAGGCGTATACGGTCTGTCGAATGTCATGTCCTTCACGGCCATGACGTGGAACCGGTATCCCGGTCGTATCCTCAACGTGGGTGCGACGTCGAGGTTCTTCCGAAGCATTTCCGTGGCGACCATGCCTAATTGCTGTGCCAGCGACTGACTGAGAATGGTCGCGTTGGAGGTTCCGTAGGGATCGTTCTGGGGGTTGGTCGTCGACGACGTCAGGCCCGCTGTGATGCCTGATAGGAACACCGCCGATCCCAGGATGCGCAGGTAATGACGATCGATCTTGTCGCTGAAACCCGCATAGCCCGCACCGTCGACGCCGTCCATCGCACCGATATCCAGGGCTTTTCCGTCCGGGAAGACGATGCGTTGCCAGGCGACGAGCAGCCGCGACTGACCGTAGAGCACATGGTGGTCGTAGCGTCCGATGAGACGGGCGCCCTGGGGTATGAGCCGATATCGGCCGGTCGCCGTGTCGAAAACGTCCTGGCTGACCTGGGCGATGATCTGGCCGGGGATGTCCGAATTCACGCCGGAGATCATGATGGCCGGAATAACGGCACCGGCGCGCAAGGCGTAGGCGCTGCGAGGCGCCTCAAGCGCGGTGTCCAATGCCCAGCGATCGGCCTCGGCGCCCGCCTTGCGGTCGAACGATGCGTACCCGTTCGGCGTTTTGCCCGCGTCGGTGGATGAAGCCGGTTCGGTCGGCGGCGGCTTCGCGGCATCCTCGGGCACAGGGGGCTTCGCAGGCACCGCATCGGGCGTCACCACCGACGTCTTCGCGCGAAGCGCGCTGCGCAGGAGACTCATGCGCTCGTCGGCCTGCGCGTCCGCGATGGCAGGCGCGGGGACGGCGCCGCCCGTACGCCGTGGTGGCAACGGTGGCAGGTCGTCGTCCGGAACGGGTGCCACCGGAATCGCCGGCATGGACGATTCGCGCGCTTCGGCGTCCTCCACCAGACCCGCCGTCGCACCCTCGATGAGCAGCCGCTCGGGTATCGGGGGGCTCTCGGCCACGACACCCTGCGCCGCGTCGGATGCACCATGCGACACCTCGGCACGGCGGGTGATCATGGACGCGACGAGGATGACGAAGACCAGCAGGACACCGCCGATGATAAGCAGGGGCACATTGTTCACTCGCCGGACGCCGCCGGCGCCGTCACGCGGATTGTCCTGAATTTCTGGCAGGCCGCCGGCGTCAGCGACATCGACGTGACGCTTATCGGCCGCGTTCATTCGCTTCGCGTCCATGGGCCACCTGCATAGGCCGTCGCGCCATCGACGATCCAGAGACGTGTATACCGTACCGGACCGGCGGTGACCGTCACGAGGTAATGGCGATCGGCCAGGGCCGTCACCTCGCAATCGAGAAGCGATGCCGCCGGGTAGGCGCCCACGCGGAAACCGTGTCCGCGCAACGACGCATAGATCGCCGTCGTAAGCGCCCCGGTGACAGCGACCGGCGCGAACGCGACGACGGTCGGGTCGAACGCCTGATCGAACAACGACGTGACGTCGGTGACCACGGCACGGCGTAGCGGGTCGACATCACCCGGCGACGGCATGGGCGAGCGGACGTCGGCGCATGCGCTGACGGCACCGAGAGCGAGCAAGAGGCCTGTGCGCCACACGGTCAATGCGTCCTCTCGATGGTGACTTTGCGCTGGGCGCGTCCCGCGCCCGCCACCAGAATCGCCTTGTCGAACAGCGTGTCGACCACGTAGCGTCCATCCTGGAGGCGATAGTTCACCATCACCTCGTCATCCTTGCGAAACAGCTTTCCGCTCTCGCGGATCACCAACAACGTGGGGGCTTCGCCCTGGGCGAACGTCGCAGGCATCTCGATGATTGTCTTGACGCCATCGTTGTAGACCCGTGCGGGCCTGAACTTCGCATCGCCACTCACGCGATAGTCGAAATCGAGCTGGCCGAGGTATTCATTGGGCCGTGACGCGGCGGCAGTCAGGCGCTGGTCGGCCACCCGTTTCTTTATGTCCGCCCACTTGGCCGACGACGCACTAGGGTAGGAAAAGGCGACGCGAGGCATGTATTCGGTGCGATGGGAACGCAGACGCAGGTGGTAGGTCCGCCGGTCGGTGGTCACGATGAGGGACGTCTCCAGACCGACGTCGAGCGGCTTGATCACCAGGTGCTGGATCGCTCCATCGCCACTGCCCGACAGGGCCGGTTCGACCAACCAACGCACCGCGTCGCCCAGGTTGACCGAACTCACCTGTTCGCCGGGCTCGAGTTCCACGTCGCAGACCTGTAGCACGGCGCAGACGATGCTGGGTTGCGACTGCCCGAAAAGAAAGCGCAGGGTGCCGTCGGGCCCGGGAACGGGCCGGACGGCGGCCGACGTATTGGCGATCCACTGGCGTGAGATATCCAGGCCAGCTTTTTCGCTCGGCGTAAGCGTCGGGTTGTTTCCCGACAGGGGATCGACGGTTCCGGCGGCGGATTGGGCCAGGGCGGCACACGGCAGCCCTGTCGCCAGAAAAGCGAGGACGATGGCTTTGAACACAGGAGGCCTCTAGAACTGTTTGGACCAGGAGTAGTCCGTAATGAAAATGCCCAGCGGATTGAGGCGGAGACGGTCTTCGTCCATGGCCTGGGCCTGCGGCGTCGACTCGATATGGATCAACGCGCGCATCCGCGCCGGCTTGCCCATCACCTCGCCCTTGCGGCTGCGCTGGGTTTCGATCCAGTCGACCTGCCAGGTGGTGGTGCTCTGGGGAATCGACGAGGTGATCTCGACGTTGACCGTCTGCCGCTCAGCGCGTTTGAACGGATTGTTTTCGGGCGTACCGTTCAGATAGTTCGTCATCTTCTGCGCGGCCACGCTACTGGCACGCATCTGGGCATACACTTTGAAGATGTTTCTACGCTGTAGTGCGATGTCGGGTGTCACCGTACGGGCGTTCACGACAAACTCGGCGACCGTCGTTCGTACGATGCGCTGGTCGAACTCAGTGGCTACCGTGGCGGGCGCGACGGCCGCCGCCTCGCCCAGCTTGTCCACCTCGACCACGTAGGGCACGAACTTCGACTGGCTGCCGATATAGACGACCCCACCCACGGCGACGAAGACGATGAGCAGGCTCAGCAAGGCCATCGTCTGCCAGATGGCACGGGACGCGATCAGTCCGCCGACGTGGGAATTCCACGTACGCTTCGCGTTGAGGTAGGGGTGTGCCATGCCATCGGCAGGCTTGGGAATGCGGGTGTAGTCGATAGTCCTCTTTGCCATCATCGTGCTCCATATTCGGACAAGTACAGTCCCTTGGCTTCAAGCCACTCGTCGACCCATCCGTCGCCGTGCCGTGCTTCGAGCGCGCGGATCGTCGCGATCGACTCCTTATCGGTCTGGCCGATGAATGCGAGTGCCAGCGGGCCCAGGGCGAGGTCGTAGAGCCGCCGGCCTTTTTCCGACACGTAGTAGTAATGGCGCTTCGGCACCGCCGTGGCGAGAATCTCGATCTGCCGGGTGTTCAGGCCCATGCGGCGGTAGAGCGCGGCCGTGTCCTCGTCTCTCGCGAATGGATTCGGCAGGAAGATCTTCGTGGCCGTGGACTCCACGATCACATCGAGGATCCCCGAGTCGGCCGCGTCGGAGAGGCTCTGCGTCGCCATGACGACGAGGCAATTGGCCTTGCGTAACACTTTCAACCACTCGCGGATCTTGGCGCGAAACACCGGATGGCCGAGCATGAGCCATGCCTCGTCGAGCATGATCACCGCCGGCTGACCCTTCAGCGACATCTCGATGCGCCGGAACAGGTAGAGAAGCACCGGCAGGACGAAGCGATCCCCGAGCGTCATGAGGTCTTCGATCTCGAATACCGCGAAGTCGGATAGACGCAGTCCGTCGACGCTCGCGTCGAGAAGGTGACCCATCGCACCGTCGGCCGTGTAGACCTTCAGGGCCTCGCGGATCGACTCATCCTGGATCATCAGGACGAACTCCGAGAGCGTGGTCGCGCCGGACTGTTGCATCGAGACGATCGCATGGCCGATCTCGTTGCGTTGCGTGGGCGTGGTCTGCACGCCGTTGAGCGCAAGCATGACGTCGATCCATTCCATGGCCCAGGCGCGATCGGCCTTGGACTCGAGGAACTGCAACGGGCAGAACGCCAGGGCGCCGTCTTCACCGCCGACGTCGAAGTGCAACCCACCACATGCCTTCACCAAGGGATAGAGAGAGCGCCCTTTGTCGAAGCAATACAACGCCATGCCCGCATATCGCCGGAACTGGGCGGCCAGCATTCCCAGGTGAGTCGACTTGCCCGACCCCGTCGGCCCGAAAATGAACGTGTGACCGAGATCGTTCACATGTAGATTGAGCCGGAACGGTGTCGCGCCTTGCGTGACACACTGCATCAGCGGCGGCGAGTTCGGCGGATACATGGGGCACGGCGCCTCGGCCTCGCCCGTCCATATCGTCGCCGTCGGCAGCAGGTCGGCCAGGTTCAGCGTGTTCAGCTGAGGCCGACGAACATTCTCCACGCCATGACCGGGGAAGCTCCCCAGCAACGCGTCCATCGTGTTGACCGACTCGATGCGCGCCGCGAAGCCACGCGACTGTATGGCCTTTTCGATCTGGCGGACGGAAAGATCGAGCTGTGTACGGTCCTCGTCGGAGACGACGACGACGCTGGTGTAGAAGCCCTGGGCGACGAGGCCGCTGTTGATTTCCGCGATGGCCGCTTCGGCATCCTGCATCATCGATAGCGCGTCGTAGTTCACCGACCCCGAACTGGTCTGAAAGATCTGGTCGAAGAAGCCGCGCACCTTCTGCCGCCACTTCTTACGGAATTTTTCCATCTGGCGCAGGGCTTCATGGGGATCCATGAAGATGAAGCGGTTCGACCAGCGATATTGGCTCGGTAGATCGGCGAGGGACGAGAGGATCCCGGGATAGGATTCCAACGGAAATCCCTCGATAGCGACCACCTGGACGAATCGCCGACCGATACGCGGTGCCACGCCGCTCCAGATATCCTGCCCACCGATCAGCGTGTCGAGGTATACGGGATTCTCGGGCAGGACGATCGGATGATCCACGCCAGTGACGCAGTACTGCAACCAACGCAGGAAGTCGTCGAACACGAGCTGCCCGCCGTTCTCCAGGGGTATGCCACGCCCGGCGAGGCGCTTCATCTTGAGCACGCCGCTGAACCGGTTCTCGAACGACACGCACTCCCGCTGGAACTCGGCGATGAGGCCGTGGGTCTGCTCCGTCTTGCCGGCCACCTCGGCATCGTCGTCGAACATCATCTCGACGAAACGCCGCTGGGCGATCTGGGGTGGATACCAGGTCAGCGTCATGACCATGTATCCCTCGTAGGTGGTCCCCAGGGCATTGAACAGTCGGCGACGTTCCTCATCAATGGCCTTGGACACCCGATCGGGAAAATACGAACGTGCTGCCTTCGCGTAATCGTTTGCGGGCCGGCGCACGGCGTCGACGTGTAGCATCCATCCGCTGCCCAGTCGCGAGAGCGCCTGGTTGATGCGCATCGACGTACTCTCGCGCTGGTCGTCCGTACTGCTGGCCGCGTCGTCGCCTTCGTAAATCCACGCCGCCATGAAGGCGCCGTTCTTGCATACCACCACGCCATCGGCCACGACGGCGGCGTAGTTCAGCAAGTCCGCCGCCGCCTGTCCGTGCGGGCGGCGAAAATCGAGCCGGGGCTCATTGTCGAGTCGGCGGATGGTCACGTAGAGCACCATGACCATGATCGCGACGATCGCCGCCATGCCACTGATGAACCAGACGATCGTCATCGGTACTGTGCCTGCTCGGCCGGGCCGTTGTCACGGAACGGCGTGGAGCGCGCCGGGTAAAACTTGCGGTAACGCCGCTGGCGCAGGTAAACAAAACGCATCTTGGGATCGGCTTTCGCCATGATGCGGAAGGCCTGGAGGCCAAGAACCCACATGGCACCACCGAATACCGCCGCCTTCAGGTCATGCGCCGAGAAGATGAGTGCCCCGGCAAGCAGACCCGTGAAGAGCACGAGCTCCCGGTCCCCACCGAGCACCAGATTGTCCCGGTTTCCTGCGCGTCGTATAGGAACAGTTCGCATGTCCGTTTTCTCACGCCGGCGAAAACGTAGACGAGGGCGCCGTACCCGGTTTGAGCGCGGTCACGATGTTTTCGGCCTGAACGATCACGGAGACGACCAGAACGACGAATACCATCGTTCTTGCGAACCCGCTCAACTCACCGCCGAATATGAGCACCGCGCCACAACCGACGATACCGACGAGAGAAATGATGGTCGCGATGGGACCCGTCATGGCGTCCCTCAACAGAGTGACGTTCTGCTGAAACGGCAGAGCTTGCGCGGCAGCGACCGAAGGAAAAACGAGGCAGACGATCAGGACGACGACGATCGACGCGGTGAGACGCTTATAGGGTTTGAGCATGGAACATACCTTTTGTGTCATGAAAGAGTGCGGGTCAGGTAGCGACCGCTTTCGTATCCGTCGATCGCGACGACCTCCTGGATGCGTCGTCCTTGCGGTGTCCTCGCGATATGCACCAAAAGGTGCACGGACTCGCCGATCAGCGGCTCGATGGGACGCGGCGCATCGCGATGCATGCTGATGAGCATCGCCAGGCGCGAGAGGCCGGCTCTCGCGTCGTTGGCGTGCAGCGTCGCCGCACCGCCTTCATGGCCGGTGTTCCAGGCCATGAGCAGGTCGAGGGCTTCCGGGCCACGAACTTCGCCCACGAGGATGCGGTCGGGGCGCATGCGCAGCGTCGTACGCAACAACTGCGTCATGCTGACCTCGCACGATGTGCGGTATTGCACGAAGTTCTGCGCCGAGCATTGGATTTCGCCGGTATCCTCGATGATGAAAACGCGCTCAGTAGCGTCGGCGTCGACCATCTCGCGAATGATGGCGTTGACCAGCGTGGTCTTGCCTGAGCCGGTACCGCCGATCACCAGGATGTTGCGGTGTTTGCGTATGGCGTCGGCGAGCAGTTCGCGCTGGGCCGCGGTCATCGCGCCGCTTGCGACGTAGTCGCGCAGCCCGAAGATGGAAATCGCCTTCTTACGGAGCGCGAACGTCGGCGCGACGACGATCGGCGGCAGCTGCGCCGCGAATCGCGAGCCATCGAGGGGAAACTCCGATTCGAGCACGGGACGGGTACGCGTGATTTCCTTGCCGTAATAGCCGGCGATGGTCTTGATCACGGCCTCCGACTGGCTGGGCCGCATCATGCCGATACACCGCATGCCTTCGCCGAGACGCTCCTGCCAGAGCCGATGATCGGCGTTCAGCATGATTTCGACGGTTTGTGGGTCGTTGAATGCGTCGAGAAACGCGTCGCCTACGTCGCGCTTGAGCTTTTCTCTCGCGCGCTCACGTGTGACGGCGGACAGGCCGTTGTGGTGGGTTTCCATGGGGTATGAACTGGCTACGATGGCGGTGGCGCGCCCCTCCTGGTCGGCGCCACGGTCGTTGTGTCGGCGAGTCGATCCAGACCGGCCTCATCGAATCAGGCGGCGACGACGACCTCGGGTGAGGGTGGCGTCGTCGATGCACCGTGCGCACACGGCGCCTTGAACGCGCGATGCAGCCCATGGATGGGCAAGGTATCGGTCGAGACCGGCACATCGATGTAGCACCGGTCGCTCGGACCCGCTCCCCAACTCACGGTAAGAC
>CAJYHU010000385.1 GCA_913774655.1 uncultured Luteibacter sp.
GCTGATGGTGATGGGCGGCCTCTACTTCGTGGTGATGTCGCTGGGCGCCTTCGGGTTTCGCGTGCCGCCGGTGGGCTGGAAGCCGCTGGGTTGGCAGCCCGGCGATGCTGCCTCAACGAAGGCGCCGTTGATCACGCAAGGCCATGTGCACTTGAGCCGAGCGTGGAAAACCCCGCAGTTCTGGCTGATCTGGGGCGTTCTGTGCATGAACGTCACGGCCGGCATCGGCGTGATCTCGATGGCGAGCCCGATGCTGCAGGACGTCTTCGGTGGCCGCTTGGTGGGCGCCGATACCGGAGCCGTCCTGTCCGATGCGCAGAAGGCCGCCATCGCCGCCGCGGCTGCCGGCCTGGTCGGTCTCATCAGCCTGTTCAACAGCGTCGGCCGCCTGTTCTGGGCCTCGACCTCGGATTTCCTGGGCCGCAAGTTCACCTACTGCGTGTTCTTCATCCTCGGCATCGTGCTGTATTGCCTTCTGCCGACGATGGGCCACCAGGGCATGGCGGCGCTTTTCGTCATCACGGTCTGCGTGATCATCTCGATGTACGGCGGCGGTTTCGCCACGGTGCCCGCCTACCTGGCCGACATCTTCGGCACGCAGATGGTCGGCGCCATCCATGGACGGCTGCTCACCGCGTGGTCCGTGGCCGGTGTGGTGGGACCGGTGTTGATCGCCAGCATCCGTGAGGCGCAGCTCGCCGCGGACGTGCCGAAGAACCTCGTCTACGACCGCACCCTCTACATTCTCGCGGGCCTGCTCCTGATCGGTCTGGTCTGCAACCTTCTGGTGAAGCCAGTGGATGCCCGGCACCACATGAGCGACGAGCAGCTTCGCCACGAGCGCTCGCTGCAGCGTGAGACGCAGGCGTCGGATGCCAGCCTGGCCTCGGCGGCCCGGGGCTCGTTCGGCGTGGTGGGTGTGCTGGCCTGGCTAGCGGTCGGTGTGCCGTTCCTCATCGGGGTCTGGATCGCCCTCCAGAAGGCCGCGGCCCTGCTCTGATTCTCTCGGGTGACGGCCGTCGCGAACCGGCCGTCGCGTTGCGGACAGTGACGGACGTCACGCGTCTTCGGCCGATGACCTCCGGCCTACTACTCCGCACGGTACGCACGCTCTATGATCCGCGACGGGATGCCTCAAGGGGAGGCGTGGATGGGCGACGGGCTGGGGAGCTCGGCGTCCCGGGGGCGGGGAATGGACGACGTCATCGATATTCTCGTGCGTTGGGACCGCGGCGCGTCGCCGCGACCGCGCGCGGGTTGCGCCTGGGCGCGTGGTGCGCCTACGCGGGTAGGCCGCCCGTGCGCGGCACCGCTGCGTTAGTCGTGGCCAGGCCGACGATGCCCCGGCGACTGCTTTGCGCCATCGCGATGACGATGTTCTGCGTCATGGCGCGCGCCACGACGTCGGGCGACGACGACGGGGCATACGCCGTGCTCAGCGAGGCCGACGTGGTCAAGGGCTTCGACGACGTCCGTTTCGAGCGATTGATTCGCGATGCCCAGGCGATGTCGCTTTCGCCGCACGATCGCGCCTGGCTGGACTTCATGCGCGGATGGCGAGCTACCTGGGAAGGCAACTACGAAACCGGGCGCCCCTTGCTTGAAAGCGTGGCGGACGGGGCGGCCGATCCCGTGCTGCGGTTCCGCGCGACGGCCACGCTCATCAACCTGTTGGGGGTGGGGCACCGCTACGAGCAGGCATACCTGCGTCTGGCGCGCCTGCAGGAGATGATGCCGTCGATCCGCGACAGGCGAGCCCGATTTGCGGGACAAGCCGAGGCGTCGCAGTTGCTCAGTTCAGCCGGGCAGTTCGACCAGGCCGAGAGCTATGCCCTGGACATGATGCGCGACCCGCCGCCCGGCGAGACCCTTTGCAAGGGTGCCCAGCACCTGCTGCGCGCCCGGCGGGAGAACGGTCACCTGGATGCGCTCGAATCGCTCTACCAAACGTCCATCGCGTCATGCACGCGACCGGACGACGCCGTGTTCGCCCAGACCATGCACGCCGACATGGCCGCGTTCTACATCGCCCGCGGACGCCCCGCAGAGGCCGTGACGCTGCTCACGGCGAATCTCCAGGCGTTGAGCGCGCTCAAGTACGCGATCCTCACGTCGGAATTCGAGAGCCTGCTGGCGCGGGCCTATCTGAACCTGGGCGACCTGGCGCATGCGCGGCGAAGCGCCCTCGCGGCGCTCGCGGTGGGCGTGCCCGGCGAATTTACCGATGCCAGGCGCGCCGCGTTTGAAGTGCTTTACAAGGTGGAGCAGCGCCTGAATCACAGCGATGCGGCACTGGCCTACCACGAGCAGTTCATGGCGGCGGACAAAGCCTACCTGGATGACATCAGCGCGCGCAGCCTCGCGTTCCAGGTGGTCGACCAGCAACTGCGTGCACGCAAGACCGAAGTGGAGGCGCTGAATCGGCAGAACGAAATCCTTCGCCTCACCGGGGCGCTCGCGAACAAGGAAGTCGAAACCGGACGGCTCTACATCTTCGTATTGCTCGTGTGCCTCGCGCTGATTGTCTGGATCGTGCTGTGGCTGCGGCGCTCGCAACTGCGCTTCATGAAGCTTGCGCGGCGCGACGGCCTGACCGGCATCTGCAACCGCGAGCATTTCGTCGAACAGGCGGGACGTGTGCTGGCTTACGGCGCCCGCTCCGATCGTGGTGCTTGCCTCATCCTGTTCGACCTGGACCACTTCAAGGCCGTGAACGACACCTACGGCCATGCCGTCGGCGACGAAACGCTCAAGCGCGCCGTGGACGTCTGCGGAAGGGCCCTGCATGCCTGCGATGTGTTCGGCCGGCTGGGGGGCGAGGAGTTCGCTGTGTTGCTGCCCGACTGCAACCCTGCCCAGGCGAGGGCGCGTGCCGAACAGTTACGTCTTTCCATCGCCGCGACGGCGGCGACACCGTCGATTCCGCATCTTCACGTGACGGCCAGTTTCGGCGTGGCTTCCACCCTCCAATGCGGCTTCGAACTGCATCGCCTGCTGGTCGTGGCCGATGCCGCGCTCTATCGCGCCAAGCGCGCGGGGCGTAACTGCGTCACGTTGGGCGACACGGCCGATATTCCCGACTCGCC
>CAJYHU010000386.1 GCA_913774655.1 uncultured Luteibacter sp.
CCAGGCCGCGCAGCGGGATCGGCCATGGATGGCCGATCTTTTCCGCCGAGGCAGGATGCCGAGTCGGAAAACCCCGTCCGAACGCCCGTGCCCGCCGGGGCGGCAGCCATCAGACACCAGCCGCGAAGCGGCTCTCCCTGCCCAAGGGCCGGCGAAGCCGTCGCGGCAAGGAGCCAGGGCTACGGGCTCTGCCCCTCAACGCCACAGTGTTACGCCCGCGACGCCCTCAACGCCTTACGTTCGCGCCGACGCGCCTTGCGCGCCTTCCAGCGCTCGGACAGACACGCGAAGATCACGTACAGCGCCGGGGTGGAAAGCAGCGTCAGGCTCTGGGAGATGAGCAGGCCGCCGATCATCGCGATACCGAGCGGGCGGCGAAGCTCCGAGCCCTCGCCCAGGCCAATGGCGAGCGGCAATGCGGCGAGGATCGCCACCATCGTGGTCATCATGATCGGACGGAAACGCACCAGACAGGCTTCGCGGATGGCTTCCTTGGACGTGAGGCCACGTTCGCGCTGCGCCACCAGGGCAAAGTCGATCATCATGATCGCGTTTTTCTTGACGATGCCGATGAGTAGCACCAGGGCGATCATCGCCACGATGGAGAGATCGGTGTCGGTGATGACCAGCGCGGCGAGCGCGCCGACGCCCGCGGCGGGCAGTGTCGACAGGATGGTGACCGGATGGATGAGGCTCTCGTAGAGCATGCCCATCAACAGGTACACCGTGACAATGGCGGCGAGGATGAGCAACGGCATGTCGCTCTGCGACTGCTGGAAGCGACGGAAGTCGCCACCCGCTTCCACGCGGATGTCGCCCGGCATGCGCATGCCGGCGACGGTCTTCTGGATGATCTCGGTGGCCTCGCCCATGCTCACGCCTTCGGCGAGATTGAAGCTCACGTCCATCGTGGTGTACTGGTCTTCGTGGACGATCTGGGTGGGAGCGAGCCCCGGCACCTGCCGCGTCACAGCCGAGAGGGGCACCATCGACCCGGAACTGGCCCGCACATAGAGCTGGTTGAGCGAATCGGGCGTGGCGGCCAGCTGCGGGAGCGAGTTGACGATGACGCGGTACTGGTTGATGTCCGAATAGATCGTCGAGACCGCGCGCTGGCCGAAGGCGTTGTAGAGCGCGCCGTCGATGTCGCCGATGCTGACGCCCAGGCGTGCGGCGGTGTCGCGGTCGATGACGAGGTTCTGGCGCAGGCCGGCGGCATCGATGTCGCTACCGACGTCCTTGAGCATCTTGTTTTTCTTCAGTGCGTCGACGAGCCTGGGGAGCCACGTCTGGAGCTCGGTCACGTCGTTGCCCTTGAGCGACACGGCGTACTGGCCGCCCTGCGAGGATCCGCCGCCTCCCCCACTGGGAAGATCCTGGATCGGGCGCAGGCGCAGGTTGAGGTCGGGATAGCGATTGGCCTTGGCGGACAAACGGGCCAGCGCATCGAACGTCGTGTCCTTGCGTCCGTCGGCGACCGTCTTCAGTTCGATGTTGAACGAGCCGGTGGAGCCGGTGCGGCTGGTGCCCAGGCGCGAACCGACCGCGCGCACGTCGGGATCGGCGAGCAGCATCTCGGTGAGTCGCTGCTGGCGCTGCTTCATTTCGCCGAACGACACGGTGGAACTGGCGTTGGCGCGCGCGGCGATCAGGCCGGTGTCCTGCGGCGGGAAGAAGCCCCCCTTGACCATGCCGGCGAGCACGAACGTGATCGCGACCAGGGCCAGCGGCGTGAGCGCCATCAACAGCGCGTGGCGCAACGTCCAGTCGAGCGCGCGACGGTACATGCCGACCATGCGCTCGTGCATGCGCTCCAGCGCGCGGCCGAGCTTCGATTCGGGCTGCTGTTCCTTGTGCGCACGCAAGAACTGCCCGCACAGCGAGGGCGTGAGGGTAAGCGAGACCAGCGCCGACACCACGATGGCCGCGATCAGGGTGACGGTGAATTCCTTGAAGAACATGCCGAAGATGCCAGGCGCCAGCAGCAACGGAATGAACACGGCGATCAGCGAGCCGGTGATCGAGACGATGGTGAAACCGATTTCCCGCGCCCCCAGCAGGGCCGCCTGGAAGCGGGGTACGCCTTCGTCCATGTGCCGGATGACGTTTTCGATGACGACGATGGCGTCGTCGACGACGAAGCCGATCGAGATGACCAGCGCGAGCAGCGTGAGGTTGTTGAGGGTGTAACCGAAGAGGTACATCACCACGAACGCGCCCGCCAGCGACAGCGGCACGGCCAGGCCGGCGATCACCGTGGGAGCCACCCGGCGCAGGAACAGCGCCATGGTCATGATGACCATCGCCAGGCTGATCAGCAGGGTGGCCTGCACTTCGTGGAGCGACGCGCGGATGGTCGGCGTGCCGTCGAAGAACGGATGCAGCTGCGCGCCTGCGGGGAGCCAGGTCTGCATCGTGGGAATGAGCGCCTTGACCCGGTCGACGGTAGCGATGATGTTCGCGTCCGACTTGCGGTAGACGTACATCAGGATGCCGGGGCGGCCGTTGAACCACGCGGCCTGATAGGCGTCCTGCTGGCCGTCGTACACCTTGGCCACGTCGGACAGGCGCACGGGGGTGCCGTTCTTGTTGGCGATCACCAGGCGGGCGAACTCGTCCGCGGTGTGCAGGGAGTCGTTGGCGGTAACCGCCATGTCGGTCGTGCCGTCGGTAAGGAAACCCTGCGGCGAAGTGACGTTGGCGGCGGTGAGCGCGTTGCGCAACTGGTCGGGCGACAGGCCCATGGCGTTGAGGGCGCGCAGGTTGACGTCGACGCGGATCGCCGGCGTGGCGCTGCCGGCGATGTCCACCGAGGCGATGCCTTCCTGCTGGCGCAGGCGCTGGGCGAGGATGGAGTCGGCGACGTTGTAGAGGTCGGTGGGCGCCATCGTGTCGGACGTGAGCGCGAGCACGATGATCGGGTCGTCGTTGGGATTGGCCTTCTGGTAGGACGGGGCATTGAGCAGGCCCGACGGCAGGTCGGGCTGCGCGGCATTGATGGCCGTCTGCACGTCGCGCGCGGCCGCGTCGATGTTGACCCCGTTCTGGAAAAACAGCAGGACGAACGTCGAGCCTTCCGAACTGTTCGAACGCATCTGCTCGATGCCGGGCACCTGGCCGAGGTGCCGCTCCAGGGGCGCCGCCACCGTGGAGGCCATCGTGCCCGCGTCGGCGCCGGACTGCTGGGCGCTGACGAAAATGGCGGGGAACTGGATCGACGGCAGCGCGGCCACGCCGAGCAGGGAGTAGCAGATGATGCCCACGATGAAGACACCGATCGCCAGCAGCGACGTGCCGATCGGACGGCGGATGAAGGGGCCGGAAATATTCATGGGGCGACGCGTTTCATGAGCGGATCGGCGGGGACGGTTCCATCGTCAACGCACGAGCCGGAAAAAGGTTTCGCCGGGCGTGGGTACGCCCGGCGAAGAAAGGGTGGCTGGGGTATCCGGCGCCGCCATCAGCTGGCGATGCGCGGATGGCCTTGGGCCAGTTCGCGTCGTCGCTTGCGTTCGGCCAGCCAGTCGGAGAAGCGCTCCATGTAAAGGTAGATCACCGGCGTGGTGTAGAGCGTGACCAGCTGCGAAAGCAACAGACCGCCGACGATCGACACGCCCAGGGGCCGGCGCAGCTCCGAACCGATGCCGTTGCCCAGCGCCAGCGGCAGCGCGCCAAGCAAGGCCGCGGCCGTCGTCATCATGATCGGGCGGAAGCGCAGCAGGCAGGCGCGGCGAATGGCCTCGGTGGCGTTCATGCCGGTGCGCTTCGCCTCGATGGCGAAGTCGATCATCATGATGGCGTTTTTCTTGACGATGCCGATCAGCAGCACGATGCCGACGATGCCATCCACCGACAGGGTCATACCGCACAGGAGCAGGGCCAGCAACGCGCCCACGCCGGCCGGCGGCAGCGTCGAGATGATCGTCAACGGGTGGATGTAGCTCTCGTAGAGCACGCCCAGCACGATGTAGATCACGATGACCGAGGCCAGCAGGAGGAGCACCTCG
>CAJYHU010000387.1 GCA_913774655.1 uncultured Luteibacter sp.
ATTGCAACAAGCAGCCCCGTCCAAACCCCTACAACGCACCTCTCTCGTAACCACCAACCCGTTTTCACGCGAAAACAGTCACTTGCCCGAAAAGCACACCATGCCCCCATCAAGCTGGATCGATCCAAAAGACCAACGCGCATTCCGCACTGCACTATTTTGGTCTTCTCGATTTATCCAATGAAATCATGGTGATGTGCGCACTTGACCATCCTTGGATCGAGTTAAAAATCAGTTGACTTCAATGTCGGGGGAATTAAGAATCCAGCGATAACACGGCCTTGCCACGGCAAGACCGGGCTTTCGCGCCAGAACCCGCAGACCGGCGGCGCGCAAGTGAAAAAGGGCGACAAAAAAAGACCCTCACGCAGCGCATGTTCCCGACGCCGGTTTTCAGCCGGCGCGGTCCCGTGCGCTCGGAAAAAAGCAGACGCGGGAGCGGGGACCCGACAGCGATCGGGACCGGCTTCCTTTCCCTTTCCAGGAGATCGATGTGACCCACCGTATCAGCGTACTTTCCATGGCCATCCTGGCCGGTCTGCTCGCGACAGGCAGTGCGATGGCGCAGGACGCCAACGCCGCCCCGTCCGCGAACGACGCCGGGACGACCGCCCCCGCCGGCCAGTCCACTCCCCAGAACGCGGCCGACCTCAGCGGCATCACCGTCACCGGTATCCGCGCGAGCCTGCAGAAATCGCTCGACCTCAAGCGCAATGCCGATTCGATCGTCGACGCCATCTCGGCCGAAGACGTGGGCAAGTTTCCAGACACCAACGTCGCCGAATCGCTGTCGCACCTGCCGGGCATCAGCGTCGATCGCAACTTCGGCGAAGGCGACAAGGTCAGCATCCTGGGCACCGACCCGGCACTGAACCGCCTGCTGCTCAACGGCCAGACGCTGGCTTCGACCAACTGGACGTCCGACCCGAACAACCCGGACAGCCGCTCGTTTGACTACAGCCTGCTGACCTCCGAAATCATCGGCAACGCCCAGGTCTACAAGACCCCGCAGGCGAAGATCGACGAAGGCTCCATCGGCGGCACGGTGATCGTGAACACCCGCCGTCCGCTGGACCTCAAGGCGAACACGCTCACCGGCAACGTCAGCTACAGCTACAACGACCGCGCGGACACCGGCAAGCCGAACGCGTCGGTCTTCTACAGCTGGAAGAACCAGGACAACACCTTCGGCGTGCTCGGTTCGCTCATGCACTCCGATCGCATCATCGACCGCCAGGGCACCGAGATCTTCGGCTACCAGCGCGCGAACGATCCGACCGACACCAACCCCAACCACCAGTTCGCCCCGGGGGTGGTGCCGGCCGACCAGCAGCCGACGTACCCCACCGCGATCAACACCGCGTGGTTCCAGCAGAAGCGCAAGCGCGACGGCGTGTCGACCGGCCTGCAGTGGAAGCCGAACGACGCGTTCGAGCTCAACTTCACCGGCCTGTACGTCACCGAGAAGTTCGACAACTACAACCAGAGCCGCTACGGCGACTGGTCGAGTTCGGCCCCGTACGCCACCTCGGCCTCGGTGAACCATGGCGTGATCACCAACGCCAACTACGGCCCGCTCGCCCCGACCTACCTCGACGGCTACGAGCGCGAGTCGAAGGTCAACACCGGCGCCGCGCAGTTGCGCGCCGACTGGTACGGCGACGGCTGGACCGCGTCGAGCCAGATCGGCTACACCGGTTCGACCGGCGGTTCGGAAGGCATCTGGAACGCGCAGTTCAAGTCGCTGGGCGGCTACAACTGGAACCTCGCGGGCGAGCACCCGCAGATCAATTACAACTTCCCCGACAATCCGTCGGCGGCGACGATCAACGGCCTCGGCTTCAGCCGCGCGCCGACCTACGACCGCGAGCGTTACTTCCAGGCCGACTTCGCGCATGACGTGAGCTGGGGCCCGCTTAACCAGATCGAGGTGGGCGTCAAGGCGACCAACCACTACAACGGTCAGGATGCCTACGCCTCGCGCTTCCCGTCGCTCGCCAGCATGGGCGTCGGCGGTCTCACGCTGGCCGACTGGGCCGGCGGCCAGACCCCGGACGGTTACCTCGGCGGCCTGAACGCTACCCCGAGCATGGAAAACTGGACCACCCTCAGCAAGGGCCAGCTCAAGGACAGCGTCAACGGACTCGTGGATATCTACGGCGCGCCGATCGATCCGAAGGCGACCTACGCGATCCAGGAACAGAACCGCGCGTTCTACATCCAGGGCGACTTCGCCGGCGACGACTATCGCGGCAACCTCGGCGTGCGCTACTTCCGCACCCGCGACACGGTGGACGGCTACAACGCCGCCGGCAACGATACGTATGCGCCGGTGAACAAGCGCAGCGCATACCACAACTGGTTGCCGTCGCTGAACATCGCCTACGACGTGGCCTCGGATGTGACCCTGCGCTTCGCCTACGCGCAGACGATCGCCCGTCCGCGCTACCAGCAGATGACGCCGTACGTCGCCCTCGACGACCGCAGCCTCACCGGCTCGCGCGGCAACACCGACCTGGGTCCCTACAAGGCAACCAACTACGACTTCTCGGCCGAGTGGTAT
Source organism: uncultured Luteibacter sp. (assembly GCA_913774655.1). Lineage (GTDB taxonomy): Bacteria > Pseudomonadota > Gammaproteobacteria > Xanthomonadales > Rhodanobacteraceae > Luteibacter > Luteibacter sahnii. Next base: position 2,564 of record CAJYHU010000387.1, read on the forward strand.
TTCTCCGAGAACAGCGTACTGGCCGCGG
>CAJYHU010000388.1 GCA_913774655.1 uncultured Luteibacter sp.
CCACTGGTCGGTCAGGTAGGGCTCGATCACCTGGCCGGTGCGGTCGCCGCGCGGCACCTGCAGCTTGTGCTTTTTGGTTTCGACGAGCAGGCCTTCGGCCTCCAGGTCGGCGAGCACCGCCTTGCGCGCCACGTAGCGATCCATGCCCCGATACTTCGCGGGCGCGGCGTCGTTGATGGCGGCGTCGTCGGTCAGGATGTTGATCAGCGGCAGCTGGTGGCGCAGGCCGATCGCGTAGTCGTTGAAATCGTGCGCGGGGGTTATCTTCACGCAGCCCGTGCCGAAATCCTTCTCGACGTAGTCGTCGGCGATGATCGGAATCTCGCGGTCGGAGAGCGGCAGCCTGAGCATGCGGCCCACCAGGTGCGCGTAGCGCTCGTCCTCGGGGTGCACCGCGACGGCGACGTCGCCGAGCATGGTTTCCGGACGCGTCGTGGCGACGACGAGTTCGCCCGACCCGTCGGCCAGCGGGTAGCGGATCGACCAGAGCGAGCCGTCCTCTTCGTCGCTGACCACTTCCAGGTCTGAGATCGCGGTCTTCAGCACCGGATCCCAGTTGACCAGCTTCTGGCCGCGGTAGATGAGGCCCTCGTCGTGCAGGCGCACGAAGGTTTCGACGACCGCCCGGGACGGGCCGTCGTCCATCGTGAACACCTCGCGGCTCCAGTCGCCCGAGACACCCATGCGACGCATCTGCCGGCCGATGGTGCCACCGGATTCCTTCTTCCACGCCCATACGCGCTCGATGAACGCATCGCGGCTGACATCGGCGCGCTGCGTGCCCTCGGCGTTGAGCTGGCGGGTGACGACCATCTCGGTGGCGATACCCGCGTGATCGGTGCCCAGCTGCCACAGCGTGTCGAAGCCGCGCATGCGGTGGTAGCGCACCAGCGTATCCATGATCGTGTGCTGGAACGCGTGGCCCATGTGCAGGGTGCCCGTGACGTTGGGCGGCGGCAGCATGATCGTGTAGGGCGTGCCCTTGCCGGATGGCTTGAAGTAACCGTTGGCTTCCCAGTGGGCGTACCACTTCGACTCGATCTGGCTGGGCTCGAAACTCTTGTCCATGCGGTGGGCTCTCGGCGCGCGGCCCTGGGTGGGCGCGGATTGGCAGGCGAAAAGAGGATCATTGTAGGCGATACTGGCCGGATGACTGAACACGAAGTGGCCGCGATCCTCGGCGCGGAGGGCCCGTTCGCCAGCGAAGTCCCGGGTTTCGCGCCGCGCGAGGCCCAGCAGCGCATGGCGTCGGCGGTGGCCGGAGCCATCGAGGAGCGCGACCTGCTCATCGCCGAGGCGGGCACCGGCACCGGCAAGACCTTCGCCTACCTCGTGCCTGCCCTGGTGTCGGGGCGCAAGGTGATCGTTTCCACCGGCACCAAGGCCCTGCAGGACCAGCTCTTCTTCCGCGACCTGCCGCGGGTGCGCTCGGTGCTCGGCAGTCGGGCGAAGCTGAGCCTGCTCAAGGGGCGGTCGAACTACCTGTGCCTGCACCGCCTGGACCAGGCCGTGCGCGAGGGTACGCCCGATCGCCGCGTGGCGGGCCAGCTGTCCGCGATCCGGCTCTGGGCCACGCGCACGCGGCGCGGCGACCGGTCCGAGATGGCCGAGATTCCCGAGGATTCCCCGCTATGGCCGCGCGTCACCTCCACGCCGGAGAACTGCCTGGGCGTGGAATGCGCGTTCTTCGACGACTGTCATGTGGTGAAGGCTCGCCGCGACGCGATGGAGGCCGACCTGGTGGTGGTCAACCACCACCTCCTCATGGCCGACCTGGCCCTCAAGCAGGAAGGTTTCGGCGAGATCCTGCCGGGTGCCGATGCCTTCATCCTCGACGAGGCGCACCAGATTCCCGAACTGGCCGGCCAGTTCTTCTCGCAGAGCGTGAGCGCTCGCCAGCTGACCGACCTGGGTCACGACGCCCTGGCCGAGGCGCAGGGTGTCACCGGTGCGATGAGCCAGTTGCTGGAGCCGGTGGAGGCGCTGGGCGATACCGTGAAGCGGCTGCGCCTCGCGATGGCGACCTTGCCCGAGCGTGGGCCGTTCGGGGCGCTCGATCGCGCCGCCGCCGCCCACGAGGGCCTGACCGAACTGCGCGAGGTGATGGCCGCGCTGGCCGACCTGCTCTGCGGCCTGGGCGAGCGATCGCGCGGCCTGGCCAACGTGCATGAGCGCGCGCAGATGCTGAGCCTTCGGCTGGATCGCATCGCTGAAGAGCATTCGGCCGCCGACGTTCGCTGGTACGAGGTCTCGCCGCGAGGATTCTCGCTCCACGCCACGCCGCTCGACCTCGCCTCGCCGTTGCGGGCGATGCGGTTGTCCACCAATGCGGCGTGGATCCACACCTCGGCCACGTTGTCCATCGCCGGCGATTTCTCCCATTTCGCCCGTCAACTGGGCATCGACGATCCACGAACGCTGCACGTCGAAAGCCCCTTCGATTACCGCAGACAGGCGCTGGCCTACCTGCCCAAGGATCTCCCCGACCCCTCGGCCCGCGATTACACCGACCAGGTGATCGCCGCCGTGCGTCCGGTGCTGGAGGCGTCGGGCGGGCGCGCCTTCCTGCTGTTCACCTCGCATCGCGCCTTGCGCCGCGCCGCCGAGCTGCTGGAAGGTCGCTCGCCGTGGCCGCTGTTCGTTCAGGGCACCGCGCCGCGTCATCGCCTGCTGGAAGACTTCCGCGCCAGCGGCAACGGCGTGCTGCTGGGTGCGGCGAGTTTCTGGGAAGGCGTCGACGTGGCCGGCGACGCGCTCAGCGTGGTGGTGATCGACAAGCTGCCCTTCGCCATGCCCGACGATCCGGTATTGCAGGCGCGCCTGGAAGCCCTCGAAGAGGCCGGCATCAATCCCTTCATGGGCTGGCAGGTGCCCACGGCCGTCATCGCGCTCAAGCAGGGTGCCGGCCGGTTGATTCGCGACGTGCACGATCGCGGCGTGCTCGTGCTGTGCGATCCGCGCCTGTCCACGAAGGGCTACGGCCGGCTGTTCCTGGCGAGCCTGCCGCCGATGCCGCGCACGCGGGAGCTCACCGACGCCGTCGCGTTCCTGGCGGACAACGCCGCCGCCTGAAGCCTTTCGATCGGCCGATGACGCCCTGGATTTGCCACACCCGTGGCCCGGGGTCGTCCGGCGAGGCTTACATGCTCCGCGGTGATTCCCTTACGAAGGACCCGCCCGATGACACGCTGGATGCAATCGATGACCGCCAAGGTGCTTGGCGTCGGCCTGCTCGCCCTGATCATGATGATTCCGCTCGCCCAATCGAACGGCCTGGTGCGCGAGCGCGAGCTCATGCGGGCCGCGGCCGCCGAGCGCGTGGCCGACGGCTGGGGCGGCCCGCAGACGATCGGTGGCTTTGCCCTGGCCGTTCCCACCCGTGGCGAAGAGCGTGACCACGACGGCCGACTCGTCGCCACCCGCGAGGGCACGGCCATCGTACTGGCCGACGAGCAGGTCACGGTGGCCGACCTGGCGGTGGACCAGCGCCGCTTCGGGATGTATGCGGTGCCGGTCTATACCGGGGACGTGACGATCCGTGGCCGCCTCCTTCCGTCCGACGTGCGCCGCTTCGCGGCGGCGTCGACCACGCGCTGGGATCCGTCGCGGGCCGAAGTGCGCGTGTTGCTCGCCGACACGCGGGGATTGCAGGGCGTCACCTCGTTCACGGTGGACGGCCGCACGGCCACGCTTGCCTCGTCGACCGCACGGATGGGGCCGTACACGGTGCTCGCGGCGCCGTTGCCGATCGACCCCGCGCGCGACACGCCGGTGGACGTGGCGCTCACGCTGCGCATCGCCGGCACCGAGGCGTTTTCGGTCCTGCCACTGGCGCGGTCGACCAGCGTGCGCATCCGCTCGCCCTGGCCGGACCCCAGCTTCGTCGGCGCGCTGCTGCCGGGCACGCGACATGTCAGCGCACAGGGTTTCGATGCCTCCTGGCAGGTGTTCGATCTCAATCGGGCGTATGGACAGCAATGGGACGCGGCGGACGACGACGTGGCGCAGCGGCTGGACGCGTCGGCGTTTGGCGTGAAGCTCTACCAGCCCGGCAGCGTGTACCAGAAAAACGACCGCGCCGGTAAGTACGGCCTGCTGTTCATCGCACTGACGTTTGTGGCGTTTTTCCTGTTCGAGGTGCTCAAGGGGTTGCGCCTGCATCCGGTGCAATACCTGCTCGTGGGAGCGGCGATGGCCAGCTTCTACGTGCTGCTGCTGGCGCTGTCCGAGCAGATCGGTTTCGGTCCGGCTTACGCGATCGCCGCGTCGACCGTGGTGCTGATCGTGGCCGGCTACGCCATGGCCGTGCTCCGCGCACGGCGCGCGGGTGCGGTGCTGGGCGGCGTCCTGGGCCTGGTTTACGCGATACTCTACGGCCTGATCGGCGCGGAACAGTACGCGCTGCTCATCGGTTCGGTGGTGCTGGTCGCGCTCGTCGCGCTGCTCATGTACCTCACCCGCCGCATCGACTGGTACGCCTATGGTGTGCCTCCCCTCACGACGCCGGATACGCCATGAACTTCCTCGCCATCGAAACCTCCACGGAAGCCTGCTCGGTCGCGCGCGTCCACGGCGACCAGGTGATCGAGCGCAGCGAGATCGCGCCGCGCCGCCACGCCGAACTGGTGCTACCGATGGCCGATGCGTTGCTTGCCGAGGCCGGTCTCGGTCGCGCCGCGCTGCAAGGCATCGCGGTGGGCCGGGGGCCGGGTGCCTTCACCGGCGTGCGCCTGGGCATCTCGCTGGCCCAGGGCATGGCCATGGCGCTCGACGTGCCGGTCGTGACGGTGTCCTCGCTCCAGGCGCTCGCGCTGGAGGCGCCGGAGGACGATGCCGCGATCCTGTCGGTGACCGACGCGCGCATGGGCGAGATCTACGTCGCCGCGTGGAAGCGCGAGACCGACGGCAGCGTGTCGCTCATCGACCGCGAGCGCGTGGACACGGCGGCGGCCCTTCGCGTGCCCGACGCCGCGGCATGGCACGTGGTGGGCAGCGGTTGGGCCACGTACGAGGCCGTGATTCGCGAGCGCCTGCCGGGTGCGATCCGCTCCGCCGACGGCCTGCGCTATCCGCAGGCACGGCATGTGGCCGAGATCGCCGCGAAGGGATTCCGCGAGGGCGCGGCGGTGGCGCCGGAGCTCGCGCTGCCGGTCTACCTGCGCGACAAGGTCGCGCTCACCCTCGTGGAGCAGGGCAAGGCCTGAGCCGTCGCTGGCGGGCGCGGCTAACGGGAGACGATCACCGCTTCGATCACGGCGCAGACGTGTTCGAATGCCTCGTCGTCGAGCCACGGGCTGTTGCTGATGGTGAGCGTGCGCGCGGCGAAATCGTGGGCGTGGGGCACGTCGTCCGCACCTTCGAGCGGCCCGAGGTAGTCGTAGCCCGGCAGCGCGTGGATGAACATGCGCGCGACGCCGTGACGCGACGTCCAGAGGCGGTCGAGCATCGCGTCGCGCGACGCCTCGTCGGGCACGCGCAGCATCAGGTACGGCCAGGTGCCGCCCGCGTCGTCGAACACGTGCACGCCCGGTATCCCCCGCAGGCGGGGCAGGCGTGCCCGGGCCTGGGCCGTGGTGGTGGCGATGAACGGGCCGAGCCGGGGAAACGCCCTCGCGCCTACCGCGCGGCGCCAGCGGCCCACGCGATGCAGGGGGAAATCCACGTCGAAGTGTTCGCCCGCCGCACCGAGCAGGTCGCCCGCGTTCAGCGCCTTGCGTACGCCGTTGCCATAGGCGAGCGCCATGCCCGCCGGCCGGTAAAGCGCCATGTAGCCGGCCAGTTCCAGCGAGCGGCGCAGTTCCCATCCCGGGTGCCAGCGTGCGATGCGTTTCGCCGTCCGCCGGAAACGTGCCCGCCAGGCCTCGTCCTGCGCCACCAGCAGCCCGCCTTCGAAGATCGACAGGCCCTTGCCGGCCGCGAGGCTGAAGAAGCCGATATCGCCGTGGGTGCCGGCGGGCCGACCGTCGAGTCGGGCACCAAGCGCCTGGGCCGCGTCTTCGATGGTGAGCGCGCCCACTGCGTGGGCGATGGCGTTGGCGCAGGCCACGTCGGCCACGCGTCCGCCCAGGTGGGTGGGCACCACAGCCAGCGTGCGCTCGCCGCAGGCCTCGGCCAGGCGCGCGGGGTCCATGTCGAAGTGGCCCGGACGCAGGTCGACCAGGCGAGGCACCAGGCCCGCGCGGCGCACGGCGAGCGGCACCAGGGGACAGGTGAAGGCGGGAATGGCCACCTCGCGGCGCGAGGGTGCCTGTTCCGCCAGGGCGGTCAGTGCCACGGTGAGCGCCGCGGTGCCGGAACACGCCAGTTGCACCTCGTCCACGCCGAGAAAATGCGCGACCTGGGCCGTCAGCGGCGCGCGGACATCCCCGGCCAGATCCCGTGCATGCAGGGGCAGGCCTGCGGTGGGCGGTGCTTCGCGCTCAGGTCGTAACCGCATCGGAGGTCGCCTCTTCGCCGCTTTCGGCGAACGCCAGGCAGACGATGCCGGCGACGATCGCCGCCGCGCCGAGGATCTGCGTGGGCGTTACCGGCTCGGCGAACACCCACCAGGACAGCAGCATCACGCTCACCACCTCCAGGTGCGAGGCGGCGAAGGCCGGGCCGATCGGCGCGTGCTTGAGCAGGCTCATCCAGGTGACGAAGGCGCCGATGTAGCCGACCACCGCACCGTAGATCCAGGGGTGGGAAAACACGCGGGCGATCCAGGCGGTGCTCATTTCCACCGGCAGCGCATGGTTGCCGGCCATCTTGAAGCAGACCAGGTTCAGCGTGTCGAAGGCCAGCAGCAGCGCGAAGCCCACCAGGTAAAACCGCTTCATGCGCCGATCCCAACCACCGCCACGCCGACGGCAACCAGCAGGATGCCGGTGACGCGCAGCGGGCTCAGTCGCTCACGGAAGAGGAACCGCCCCGCGATCATGATCGCGATGATGTTGATCGAGCCCAGCAGCACGCCCTCGGACAGCGGCACCAGCGACAGGAACGCGATCCACACGAGAAACTCGGCCACGTAGCAGCCGATGC
>CAJYHU010000389.1 GCA_913774655.1 uncultured Luteibacter sp.
CGTGTCTGCGCGTTGACCACCGTCGTGAAGTAGCCCGGACCGCTCACCGTCAGGTGCGACGCGGCGCCGGCTTCGATCCCGCCGCGCAGGACGACGCCCTCGGGCGCCTGCGCAAGGCTTTTGCCGCCTTGCCGGGCAGCGCCGCGTCGCACCTGACGGTGAGCGGTCCGGGCTACTTCACGACGGTGGTCAACGCGCAGACACGCGAGGAAGCCGACTGGATCGGACGGATCTCCACGGTGGGGTTCGTGCTGCTGATGCTGGCGGCCTACCGTAGCGTACGCAGCCTGCTGCTCGGCGCGCTGCCGGTGGCGACCGGAGCGCTGGCCGGCATCGTCGCGCTGCTGGCCATGTTCCCCGAGATCCACGGCATCACCCTGGCCTTCGGGTTCACCCTGCTCGGCGTGGCCCAGGAATACCCCATCCGCCTGCTGAGCCACCGCCGTGCGGGCGAGTCGGCCGTGGCGAGCGTGCGCGGCCTTTGGCCGTTGCTGCTCACGGCGATCGCCTCGGCCTGCATTGCCTACCTCGCGTTTTACGCATCCGGCGTGGGCGGACTGAAGCAACTGGCCGTGTTTACCATCGCCGGCCTGCTCGCCGCCGGGTTCAGCACGCGCTACCTGCTGCCTCACCTGCTTCCCGCCCACGCCCGCGACGTCGCCGACACGCCGGGTCTCGCTCGCCTGCGCAGCTGGCTCGACGGCTTGCCGCGTCCACGCTGGTTGCCGGTGCCCGTCGTGCTGGCCATCGGGGCGATGCTGGCATTCGCGCCAGGGCCGTTCTGGCAGAACGACCTGTCCGCCCTCACACCGCTGCCGCGCGACCTGCTGATGACCGACGCCCGCCTGCGGGGCGAGCTGGGCGCGCCCGACGTGCGCTACCTGCTCATCGTGCAGGCGCCGACCGCCGATGGCGTGCTCGTCGCCTCGCGCGCGCTCGAGGCGCCTTTGCAGCGGCTGGTCACCGCCAACGCCCTCGACGGGTTCGAATTGCCGTCGGTCTACCTGCCGGACATCGCGACGCAGCGCACGCGGCAGGCGAAGCTACCGGATCGCGCCACGCTCGATACCGAGCTCGATGCCGCGCTCGATGGCCTGCCGTTCCGCAAGGATCTCTTCGCGCCCTTCGTAGCAGACGTACAGACCGCGCGCGAGCTGCCGCCGCTCACGCCCGAGCGCTTCGCGCGTTCGCCGCTGGGCCAGCGTCTCGCCGCGATGCTGGTGCCGCGCGCCGGTCACTGGGTGGGGCTGTCGACGCTCAGCGGCGTGCGCGACCCCTCGGCGATCGCCGCCGCGTTGACCGCGGCCGGTGGCCAGGCGCGCCTGCTCGACCTGAAGGATGCCTCGGAGTCGCTGGTCGCCGCGTATCGCACGCGCATCCTGCATGCGGTGCTGGCGGCCACGGCGCTGCTGTTCGTCACCATCACGCTCGCCTTGCGCAGCGTGCGCCGCGCGTGGCACGTGCTGGCGCCGATGACGCTGGCGACGTTCCTCGTGCTCGGCGTCGAGCGTGTGGCGGGTATTCCGGTGTCGCTGTTCCATCTCGTGGCGTTGATCCTCGCGGCGGGCCTGGGCCTGCACTACGCCCTGTTCTTCGAACGCGATACGGGCGACCCCGCCGAGCAGCGGCGCACGCTGCACGCTACGGTGGTTTGCGTGCTGTCCGCGCTGCTCGTGTTCGGGATGCTCGCGTGGTCGAGCATCCCGGTGCTGCGGGCCATCGGGCTGACGGTCGCCCTCGGCGTCGCCTTCCATTTCTGTCTGTCGATCCTCATGGCGCCCCATGCTCGAGAAAAGCGACTTCCTTGACCTCGTGCCCCACGCGGGCGACATGTGCCTGCTTGACGGCGTGGTGTCGTTCGACGACGACACCATTCACGCGTTCAGCACGAGCCACGGCTCGCCCACGCATCCCCTGCGCGGCGAGCGGGGCCTGCATGCGGTCCACCTGGCTGAATACGGTGCGCAGGCCACGGCCGTGCATGGCGCGCTGAGAGCGAGGGGCGGCGGCGATGCGCCGCCGCGTCCGGGCATGCTGGTGAGCCTTCGCGGCCTGAAGCTGGCGCTGGAGCGCATCGACGACCTCCACGGCCGTCTCGACGTGTATGCGCAATGCCTGATCGCCGACGGCTCGGGCGCGCAATACACGTTTCGCGTGGCGCATGACGGCCGTGACATCGCCTCGGGACGCGCGGCGGTGATCCATCCGCCCATGTGATGTTCGACCCGGAGGGGCTGCGCGGAAAGGGTGACTGATGAGGAGCCTGACCGGCCCCTCCGGGCCGACCCGTGCAGTATCCGCGCTGCTCATCTCATCGCTTGAGACGCCGCGGTTCGGCTCAGTCGAACGGCGTCTTCCGGCGCGATCCGCGCAGCTTGTCGACGGAGAAGCTCGCGATGTCCCCGCGGCCTTCGCGCCGCGACTGACCCTCCGGCGGGCCCCACGCGTAGGCCGTGACCACCTCCCAGGTGGAGGGAATCACGCCATCGGTGCGCATCGCCTCATACGCATCGAGCATGCGTCGGTAGTGCTGCTTGCCGGTGAGGCCGCGCGCGCGCCCGGCGTCGGCGTTATTGGCGCCCAGGCCGCGCAATTCGTCGAGCAGGGCGCGCGGCGTCGGGTAGGTGAGCGTATAGCGCTCGGCGAAAAGCACCGGGTCGCGCAGACCCTGGGCGAGCATCGCGTCGCCGACGTCGTGCATGTCGAGAAAACGCGCCACGTGCGCGTGCTGGTCGGCGGCGGCCCAGGCGCTGCGCAACTCGGTCAGCGTGTCGGGACCGAAGGTGGAGAACGCCAGCAGGCCGCCGGGCTTGAGCACGCGCGCGCATTCGGCGAACAGGCGTGGCAGGTCTTCGCACCACTGGAAGCAGAGGTTGGAGAACAGGATATCCACGCTGCGATCGTGCACCGGCAGCGTGTAGGCATCGGCAGCCACGCGGGCGAACGGCTTCAGCCAGGCCTGGTTGTGCCTGGCCTGGCGCAGCATCGGCAGGGCGAGGTCCATCGCGATCACCTGCGCCTTGGGGTAACGCTTTTTCAGCGCCGCGCTGCCGCGTCCCGTGCCGGCACCCACGTCGAGCACCACCTCGGGCACGGGCGTGTAGACCTCCAGGCGATCGATCAGCGTGGACTGAACCTCGCGCTGGAGCGCGTCGTGTTTTTCGTATGTGTTCGCCGCGCGGCCGAAGTTACGGCGAACCTGACGGCGGTCGAAATGGAAATCGCTCATGCGTGGGCTTCGGTGAAGTGCGTGATGGCGCGCGCGAGTTCGTCGGCGTGGCCAATGAACGGGGCGTGGCCGGCGTTGATGGTCTCGACATCGCCTCGCGCAGCCTGCGCGGACCAGCGCATGGCCTCGGGATGCACGATGCGATCGCGCTGTCCGGCGATCCACAGGCTCGGCCGGCGCAGATCGCCCAGGCGCGGGCGCAGGTCGGTGGTTTCGAGCAGGCGCAGGCCTTCCCTGAGCACGCGCGGATCCGGTTCGCCGCGGGCATAGGCGTCGGCCAGCAGGCGTCGGGTTTCGGCACGCGGATCGGCACTGCCCATCGCTTCCAGGGCGATGAAGCGATCGATCGTGGCCTTGTAGTCGGCGTCGAGATCGGCGGCGAGCTTGCGCACCATCGCCACGTCGTTGCCGTGCGGCCAGTCGGGCGTGCGGACGAAACACGGCGTGGCGCTGACGGGGATGAGAGCCCTCACCCGATCCGGGTAATCGAGGGCGGCGATCATGGCGAACAGTCCGCCCATCGACCAGCCCAGCCACATGGCCGGCGGCACGCGTTCCACGAGCGCCGCCGCGCAGGTCGCCGGATCGAGCGGCAGGGCGGCGTCGCGCGAACGGCCGTGCCCCGGCAGGTCGACGATGTACATGTCGAAGCGTGCGTCGAGCGCGTCGGCCAGGGGCGCGAGAATGCCGCCGTGCATCGCCCAGCCATGCAGCATCACCAGCGGCACGTCGCCGCGGCCGCGCCGTTCGATGTACAGCCCGCTCACCGGGCGTCGCTCGGTGCCAGCGAGGGATCCACCGCGCCACGCCCGTCGAAGACGAAGCAGTCGCCGCGCCAGTGCGCGCCGCCGACCTCTTCGAAGTAGTTCAGGATGCCGCCTTCGAGCTGGTAGACGTGCTCGATGCCGATCTGGCTCATGTGGATGGCGGCCTTCTCGCAGCGGATGCCGCCCGTGCAGAAGGAGACCACGGTCTTGCCCTCGAAGCGGGAACGATCGGCGGCGACCGCCGGGGGAAACCCGGTGAAGCTCGACAGCCCGTAGTCGATGGTGTTTTCGAAGGTGCCAGCGGCCACTTCGTAGTCGTTGCGGGTGTCCAGCAGCACCACCTCGCGACCCTCGTCGTCGTGGCCGGCGTCGAGCCAGCGGCGCAGGTCGCGTGGCAGTACGTGGGGCGCGCGGCCCGCCTCGGGCCGGATCGCCGGCGCGTGCATGGTGATGATTTCTTTCTTCAGGCGCACACGCATGCGCCCGAAGGGCACCTGCTCGGACCAGCTCTGCTTGGGAACGATGTCCGCGAAGCGGGCGTCGTCGCGCAACCATGCCATGAACGCCTCGATGGCATCGCGTGGGGCGGCGAGAAACAGGTTGATGCCCTCCGGGGCGAGCAGAACCGTGCCCTTCAGCGCCAGCGCCTCGCAGCGTTGCGCGATGGCGTCGCGCAGCGCGGCCCGTTCGTCGAGGGCGACGAACTTGTAAGCGGAAATGTTGAGGATCGACATGGACATGCGTGGGACCTGCGGCCGTCCATTATACGGCGGCGGCCTCGCGCCGGGCGGAAAGGCGGCCCAGCGCGTCCAGCAGGGCGTCGATCCGGTCGGGTGTGTGCGCGGCCGACAACGTCACCCGCAACCGCGCTGAACCGCGCGGCACGGTGGGCGGGCGGATCGCCACCACGAGAAAGCCGTCCTGCTCCAGCTGGCGCGCCGCGTCGACGGCGGCGGTGGTCGCGCCGAACACCAGTGGCTGGATCGCCGTGTCCGATGGCATGAGTCCGAGCCCCAGCTGGGCG
>CAJYHU010000390.1 GCA_913774655.1 uncultured Luteibacter sp.
CATCCAGCGCGACGTGACGTGGCTGGGCTTCGACTGGGCCGAGCTGCGCCATGCCTCCGACTACTTCGAGGTGTTCTACCGCTCGGCGCTGAAGCTGATCCGCCTGGGCCTGGCCTATGTCGACGACCTCTCGGCCGACGAGGTGCGCGACTACCGCGGCACGCTGACCGAGCCGGGCCGCAACTCGCCCTATCGCGACCGCGCCATCGAGGAAAACCTCGATCTCTTCCAGCGCATGCGCGCCGGCGAGTTCGCCGACGGCAGCAAGACCCTGCGCGCGAAGATCGACATGACCTCGGGCAACATCAACCTGCGCGATCCGGCGCTCTATCGCATCCGCAAGGTGCATCACCAGAACACCGGCGACGCCTGGCCGATCTACCCGATGTACGACTTCGCGCACTCGCTCTCCGACGCGGTGGAGGGCATCACGCACTCGCTGTGCACGCTGGAGTTCGAAGACCACCGTCCGCTCTACGATTGGTGCGTGGACCACGTCGACCTCGCCAACGATCCCGCGTTGTGGCAGCCGCTGGTCGAGGCGGGCCTGCCCACGACGCCGAGCAAGCCGCGGCAGATCGAGTTCTCGCGCGGCAACCTCAACTTCACGGTCATGAGCAAGCGCAAGCTCATCACGCTGGTGTCCGAAAACCTGGTCGACGGCTGGGACGATCCCCGCCTGCCGACCATCGCCGGCGTGCGCCGCCGTGGCTTCACGCCGGCGGGCATCCGCCTGTTCTGGGAGCGCATCGGCGTCAGCAAGCAGAACAGCACGATCGACATGGGCGTGCTCGAAGGCTGCATCCGCGAAGACCTCGATGGCACCGCGGCGCGCCGTCTCGCGGTGATCGACCCGCTCAAACTGGTCATCACCAACCTCGGCGAAGACCACCGCGAAACGCTCACCTTCCCCAACCACCCGAAGGACGAGCGCTTCGGCATGCGCGAGGTGCCCTTCTCGCGCGAGCTCTGGATCGAAAAGGACGATTTCGCCGAAGTGCCCCCCAAGGGCTTCCACCGGCTCAAGCCCGAGGGCGAGGTGCGCCTGCGCGGCGTCGGTATCGTGCGCTGCGACGAGCTGGTGAAGAATGACGCGGGCGAGGTGGTGGAGCTTCGCTGCACCCTCGACCTCGACACGCGTTCGGGCATGCCCGGCGCCGACCGCAAGGTGAAGGGCACGATCCACTGGGTCAGCGCGCGCGACGCCGTACCCGCCACCGTGCGCCTGTACGACCGCCTGTTCGACGTGACCGATCCCGACGACGACAGCGACGGCAAGACCTACAAGGATCACCTCAACCCGCAGTCGCGGCGCGTGGTCCATGGCTATGTCGAGCCGGCCGCGGCGGGTGCGGCGCGCGAGGACCGCGTGCAGTTCGAGCGCCTGGGGTATTTCGTGGCCGACATGCACGACCACACGCCGGAGGCACCGGTGTTCAACCGCGTGGTGACCTTGCGCGATTCGTGGGCCAGGCAGGCATGATGTACGCGCAGGTGCACCTTACCCTTCCGGCCTGGGTCCACCAGGCGGTGAAGAACGACCTCCCCTACGCAGGCGATGAGGCAAAGATACGCCTCGCCGTCGAACTCTCCGCGCTCAACGTCGAGCGCGCCACGGGTGGCCCGTTTGGCGCCGTGGTGTTCGACCAGCACGACCGCATCGTGTCGGTGGGCGTGAACCGCGTGGTGCCGCACACCTGCTCGGTCGCCCACGCCGAAATGATGGCCTACATGATCGCGCAGCAGCGCATGCAGCGCTTCCGCCTCAACACCGACAACGACGGCCACCGCAGCGGCAGTTTCACGCTCGCCACCAGCTCGCAGCCCTGCTGCCAGTGCTTCGGGGCCACCGTGTGGGCGGGCATCGATACGCTGCTCATCGGCGCCCGCGCGGAAGACGTCGAAGCCCTTACCCCGTTCGACGAAGGCCCGCTGCCGGCCGACTGGGTGGGCGAACTCGAGCGTCGCGGCATCGCCGTGCGCCGGGACATCCTGCGCGACCAGGCCCGCGACGTGCTGCGCGCCTACGGCGAGGCCGGCGTCCGCTACTGATCGGCCACTTGGCCGAAGCCGTTGGCGGGCCTGCCCGCCCCGTGCCGTCTGCGCTAGGCTGTCGGTCACGCCGCCCTGGACGGGCGTCGGCAGGGGGAGGCATATGCGAGAGGTACCCGTTTCGTGGCTGGATAAGTTCTGGCGCCGCACCTCGCTGGTGCAGCGCCTGACCTGTGTCGCGCTCGTGCCGACCGCCATCAGCGCGGTGCTGCTCGTGACCCTGCTGACCCGCCACCAGATGGACAGCCTGCGCGACATGGGCCGCGCCACCGCGGATGCCATCGCCCAGCAGGCCGCGTCGGTGTCCGGCGAGGCCCTCCGGGAGGGCCAGCGTCGAGACCTCGGGCGCATCGCGCAGTCGATCGTGCAGCTTCCCCAGGTGGCCCGTGTGCGGATCAGCGATCCGGACGGCGAGATCCTCGCCGATCGCGTCAACGGGGCCGTGGACGACGACGAGAGCCTGACCGTGACCCGCGACGTGCTCGATCCGGTGAAACACGTCGCGATCGGCTCGGTGACGGTCGAGGTGAGCGTCGAGGCCGCCGTCGCCGCGCAGCGCGCCGGCGTGCAGAACGCCCTGCTCTGGCTCGCGCTCAGCCTGGTGATCGCCGTGGCGATCGGCTGGTCGACGGCACGCTGGTTGAGTGCGCCGTTGCGCAACCTCGCCATCGCCGTGCGCCAGCTTGGACTGGGCGACCGGACCGTGGTGGTGCCGGTGACCGACGACACCGAAATCGGCGATCTCCAACGCGGCTTCAATGGTGCCGCGTCCAAGCTGCTGCACGCGCAGATCGGCATGGAGCGCGAGATCGCCCAGGCCACCGAGGAGCTGGCCCGCAAGAACGCCGCGCTCGAGGCGGCCAGCGTGGCGAAGGCACGTTTCCTCGCCGCCGCCTCCCACGACCTGCGCCAGCCGCTCTACGCGCTGACGCTGTTTTCCTCGGGCCTGGCCGTCGACGAGTTCGATCCGGTCCGGCTCAACCGGATCGCGCACATCCAGGAGTGCGTCGAGTCGCTGGACCACCTCTTCGGGGAACTGCTCGATCTGTCGCGGCTGGAGACCGGCGCC
>CAJYHU010000391.1 GCA_913774655.1 uncultured Luteibacter sp.
CCGACCCGCTGCACCCCCGCGTATGGCAACGCCTGCTCGACCTTGCGGGGCATTGCGACGAGGCTGGCATCCCGTTCTGCGCGAATCCCCGCAACGCCGCGCAACGCGAGCACTGGCTGGCGCGACATCCCCGCTGGCTGCTCGCCGGCGAAGACCGCGGCCTGCTGATGGGCGCGCTGCGCGCGCGCCGCCGCGAACTGACAACCGACCTGTCCTCCCTGACCTCCTGAAGGATCGAACCGCCGTGCGTGCCATCCTGCGACTCTCCTGCCTCAGCCTCGCCATCGGCGGCGCCCTGTTCGGCTCCCGCGTCCACGCGGACGACACCGACACCACCAAGCCGCGCGATCTGCAGGCGGTTACCGTGCAAGGCAACGTGTTGAACGCATCGAACCCGGAAGACGTGCGCACGTACGCGGGCAGCCGCCAGGTGATCGACGCGAAGGAGCTCTCGACCCGCGCCTACCGTTCGCTCGACGACGCGCTCCAGCACGTGCCGGGCATCAAGATCTTCGACGAGACCGGCACGGGCGCCCTGCCCCAGATCATGCTCCGTGGCCTCTACGAGAGCCGCAGCGGCCGCGTGCAGGTGCTGGAGGACGGCATTCCGCTGTCGCTCGCGCCCTACGGGCAGACAAGCCTGTCGTTGTTTCCGGTCACGATGAACCAGATCGATCGCATCGACATCGTGCGCGGCGGTGCCGCCGTGCAATACGGCCCGAACAACGTGGGCGGCGTGATCAACCTCGTCAGCAAGGCGATTCCAGAGGCCTGGACCACCACCATCGGCGAAAAGGTCACCGCCGGTGGCAAGGGCCACTACCTCAAGGACACCTCGGTCAGCACCGGCGGCTACCTCACCCCCACCTTCGGCATGCAAGTGGACGCCGACTGGCAGAAGGGCCGCTACTGGCGCGACCACAGCGATACCGACATCAAGAACGTGCGCCTGCGCACCGAATGGTGGGTGGCCGACGACAAGCTGATCAAGGCGAGCATCGGCCGCTACGTCGCCGGCCTCGACCTGGCCGGCGCGCTCGCACCCGCGGATTATCGCGACAATCCGCGCCAGGCCACGCGCCCGCTCGATCGGTTCAGCGGACGCACGACGCGCAGCTCGCTTACCTACCAGCAGGACCTCGGCGCGTGGGGGCCATTCGATCGCTCGCAGTTCGACTGGACCAGCTTCGGCGCGGAAAGCACGCGTAACTTCGTCGTCGGCATGCGCCGCGCCTCGACCCAGACCTGGCGCTCCGACCTTCCGCCGCAGCTGCTGCAAAGCGCACCGCGGGGCTTCAGCGTCTACGGCACCGAGCCGCGGGTGTCGCTGCACGTGGACGGCAACGTGACCCAGACGATCACGGCCGGCGTGCGCGCCGAGCGCGAGGACATCGATTTCCTCGTCGGCAATACCGGCCTGGACAACGGCGTGTATACCCTGGTGCGCAACTGGCAATTCAGCGATCGCGCGATCGCGGCCTACGTGAGCGACGCCATCGGCTTCCTCGACGACCGGCTCACCGTCACGCCAGGGCTGCGCTACGAGCACCTCGACTCCGATTACCGCGACCGCACCAGCGGCAAGACCACCCAGAACGACATCCGCAACGGTCTGCCGGGCCTCACCGTCGGCTACAAGGCATCGTCGGACTGGTACCTCTATGCCGATGCGCAGCGTTCGCTGCGCGCGCCGCAGGTCACCCAGATCGTGTTCGGCGACAACCTCGATTCCGAACTGGCGTGGAACTACGAAGCCGGCTTCCGCTTCACGCCGACGCAGGACGTTCGCCTCGACGTCGACGTCTACCGCATCGACTTCGACAAGCAGATCGTGCTGGACAACACCACGCGCACCTACGGCAACATCGGCAAGACCCGCCATCAGGGCATCGAGGGCCAGTTCCGCTGGAGCCCGGCGAACGTGCGCGGCCTCAGCCTCGACGTGGGCTACGCCTACCTCGACGCCTCCCAGGAGTCCGGTGCGTTCGAAGGCAAGCGCGTGCCCTACACCTCGCGCCGCCAATACAACCTGGGCGCGTCATACGACCTCGGCGCGACCACCGTCGCGATCAACGGCTATTACTTCAGCAAGGCCTTCACGGACGCCGCCAACACCCCGACCGAAAACGCGATCGCCTCGGTGGGGCCGCTCCCGGCCTATGCCGTGTGGAACGCCCAGGTCACGCACACGTTCTCCCGCAGCGGTACCGGCGCGCTCAAGGGCACGCTGGCGGTGAACAACCTCACCGATCGCCGTTACTACTTCCGTGGCATCGACACGAGCCCCTGGGGCCGCGAGTCCGCGCCGGGCCGCACGTTCACGGCCGGCGTGGAGCTGGCCTTCTAACGCATCGACATCCGCCTGCGGACGTTCCCCGTCACGCCGCGCGCGGCACAACGTATCTCCCCACCCAAGGTGAAGCCGGCATGGATCATTCCCCGCTCGTCATCCTTACGCACGTCTGTCATCCGGCGGTGACACACGGTTTTGTTCCCGCCGCGCACCGCCAGGGCCTGCCCACGGTACTGCTCACCGACCGGCGCCTGGAGCACCTGCGCCATTTCGATGCACACCCGGCGGATACGCCCGCGGCGATCATCGAGTGCGATGTCTTCAATCCGCTCAGTGCGATCGATGCGCTGCACGGCGCGGGCATCCGTCCCGCGGCCGTGTTTTCCAACAGCGACCACCTGCAGACCGCGACGGCGTTGGTCGCCGAAGCGTTCGGCCTTCCCGGCAAGGACTGGCGCACCTGCAAGGCGGCGAAGAACAAGGCGCTGATGCGCGAGCGCCAGCGCGAACGGGGGCTGCCCACGCCATGGTTCCATGCCCTGTCCCCGGGTGCGACGCCGCCCCGCGACGTGCCCTGGCCCATCGTAGCCAAGCCGCGCGAAGGCGTCGCCAGCATGGACGTCAGCCTCTGCGCCGACGCTCATGCGCTCGACCGTTACCTGGACGCCTTCTGGCAGCGCCATCCGGGGCGTGCGGTGCTGCTCGAGGCATTTATCGAGGGCCCGCTGTTCACGCTCGAAACCCTCGGCGACGGCGAACGACTCCACGCGATCGGCGGCTTCGACGTGACGCTGTCGGCACCGCCTCACTTCGTCGAACTCGAGGCGCGCTGGAACGGCCCGGCGGTCACGCACGGCATGGCGCAGGCGCTGGCCCAGGTCGAGGCCTTCGGCGTCGGCGTCGGCATCTGCCACAGTGAGTTCATCCTCACCGGGAACGGCCCGGTGCTGGTGGAGATCAACTACCGCAGCATCGGCGACGGTCGCGAGTTCATGCTCGACCGCATGCACGGCGGTCGCTGGTTCGAGACGCTGCTACAGCCGCACCTTGGCGGACCGCTCGTGCTACCCGAACCGACGCGATGGCATGCCCGGGTGGACTACGTCGTCGCAGCCAACGACGGGCGCCTGGTGTCGGCCAGCGCAGACCGTTCGATGGCGGCCCCCGGCTGGCAGGCGCACTACCGGGCCCTGCGTCACGAGGGCGAAGCGATCCGTCTGACCCATTCGAACAAGGACTACCTCGGCATCGTGAGCACCGTCGGTGACGACGAGGCCGCTCTCGAGGAAGGTGTGCGGGCGATCGCCTCAACGCTGCATTGGCACATCGAGGCGACCGAACCCGCGGAGGCACTCGCATGACCGCGCGCCCGAACGTCACCGCGGCCGACGACGCCTACGTCACCCGGCGCATCGTGGATGCCTGCCTGCGCGAAGACGTGCGCCGCCTGGTGACCCTCGGCACCGCGGAGATCCCTCAGCCCCGACACCTGCGCACGTGGCCGCACGAGGCCCCGGCGCTGTGGTGGCGCGTGACGCACCTGCCCGCCGGCACGTTGTGGATCCCCGTCGAACGCCGCGATGACATGCAGGCCATCGGGGCCGTGTCGCACGGCTGGTTGCGCGAGGCAGGCGACACGACGCACTACGAAGAAGGCGCGTCGTGCTGGCTCGAGCGAATCGGCGAA
>CAJYHU010000392.1 GCA_913774655.1 uncultured Luteibacter sp.
TCGGGTGAACGGGAAAGCGATCGGCATCGCCGGCTCCGTCGGGGGCGGCGTCGTCGGGTCCGTCGGTGTCGTCGGTGTTGTAGGCGTCGTCGGTGTCGTCGGCTCATCACCCGACGTGTACGGCTCGACGTCGTAGGCGTACAGCTTCACGCTGGTGCCTTCCTTGGGGCTCTGGGCCTGGAGGGCGACGAAGCCGCCGACGGACCCCTGGCGCTGACTGATGGCGTTCCCGGCATCCCGGTTGGGCGTCTCGCCGTCGGCCACTTCCTTGAGCACATGGTGCTGCTTGACGCCGTCCTTTTCGCTGTACAGGAACATCTTCATCTCGCCGGTCTTCGGGTCGATGGGCGTGTTGAACCACACCGCCTGGTCCAGTGCGCGCTCGGCGATCTGCGAACCCTCCTGGCCGTTGGTCTGTCGCGTGATCAGCGAGTTCTGGCCCGCCACGACCGTGCCGCTGGCGCCGTTGCCCCTGAACACCACGTGCGGGTAGACGTTGGTGCCGTGGATGTAGCTGATCATGGTGTGCCCTTCCTGGCCCGCGTACGGTCCCGGACTCGGGCTCCTTCCCTCCTCGAACATGAACTTGAGGTTGTCCTGGGCCAGGGCCGGCTCGCTCTCGGGCGCATTGGCGTTGCGCGCTGGCCAGAGGATGCCGCCACGCAGCGTGACGGGCGTGCGCGACAGCGACTCCGGCGATGTCGCCGTCGCCGGCTTGCTTCTGTTGGTCAGCGCCGCAGCCTGCGCCCGTCCTTCGAAGCCCAGGCCGTCGGACACCACCATGTAAGTCCGCCCGGGTTCGATCCGGGTAACGGGTCGCCAAGCCATCTCGGTCGCCGCCTGCTTCTGCAGCCGCAGGCCGAAGGGGTTGCGTACCGGGTCGCGGCCCGACAGGACGAGCGTGCTGCGCCCATGCTTGGGCACGGCCTTCATTTCGGTGACGCCGGTCGCCCTGGCCATGCCGTCGCTGGCATAGGTGGTCTGGTACTGCTTGAACGGCGTCACGCCGTCGCTGAAGCGCACGTCGGCATAGGACAGGGGTGTCTCCAGCGCGTTGGCGGCGTCCATCCAGCCGACGGTCATCTTGCCGAAGGACAGCACGAAGGTCGCCGTGTTCTCCGCATGGCTTGCCTTCGGCGCCGGGCCTCGGGCCATCACCGTCACATGGCAGGGCTTGCCGGGAATCACCGCGCAGTCGGGTGGGTCGAACTTCATGCGCTCGACGGCAAAGCCTGGGGGCAGCGACACGTTGTCGGCGGTGAAGACGACGTTCTTCGTCGCGGCCGGCACGTGAATGTCGAGCATCGCCTGGGCGTTCCTGCCGCCCCAGGTCCTGGCCTTGAAGCTTTCGCCGCCATAGCTGAAGGTCGCGGTGACTCCGTTGGGCGGCAGGCCCGCATCGATCAGGTACTGCTCCGGGTCGGTCGTGGCCCAGTACGCCTCCTTCGGCTTGCCGACTGCGGACCACGGGTAGCCGTTGGTGTGATAGCCCGGGTCCGTCATTCCCCACCAGGTGACGCGGTGCACGCCGCCCTTGTACTCGGGGTGGCGCCCGGCCGGGCCGGCCGCGTATTCCTTGAGCAGGCTGAACAGCTTCGCGTACTGGATGCCCTGCTCCATGAAGAGCGCGTCCATCTCCGGGCCGTTCTGGATCCGTTGGCCCTTGTCGAGGCCGAGGGTCGGCGCCAGGTCGAGCTCCGTCAGGTCGACGTTCACGCCGGTCTCGAGGTAGGTCTTGATGGTCCGCTCGAAGGCGTCCAGGTTGAGCCGCATGTCCCAATGGCCCTGCGTGCCGATGACGTCGACCAGCGGCCGTGGCTTGCCCTTGGCATCCAGAAGAATCCGGCCCTTGCCCGCTGCCGATTCGGCGGCGTAGCGCTCGTTGAATTCCTTGACCATCGACGCGATCGCGGTGGCCTTCGAGGCGCGCTCGTTGTCGTTGAAGTCGTTGTAGTTCAGGATCGCCGTCGTGTTCTGTCGTGCGTGGAAGAACGCGTCATACATGTAGTCCCAGCTCTTCCCGCCCTTGGCGTAGGCCTGGGCCCAGCGGGAGGGCCGCTCTTCCGGGCTGTAGCCGGTCCGCAGGGCGTTGCGCCAGTCGGCGGGGTTGTCGGGGTTGTCCTTGAACGCCTCGTTGACGACATCCCACGCGTAGACCTTGAAGGGTTCCTTGTCGAAGTGCCCGGCCACGGTCCGGACGTAGTACTCCAGGTTCGTCTTCGCGGTGGTGTAGTCCCACGGGGTCTCCCATCCGCCGTTCGCCGTCAGGACATTGGCGGCGGGCCATTGCGCCGACTGGTTGTGCCACACCAGCACGTGGCCGGTGACCTTGACGCCGCGCGCGTTGGCCGCGCTGATGTCGGCGTTGATGCCCGAGCTGAGGTTGGTGAGGAAGCTCGGGTTCGGGTTGCTGCTGCCGCCGTTCCAGAATTCCGGCTTCAGCGCATTGCTGGGCGTGACCGCGCTGAAGTGCTTCACGGTCATGGCGGCGGTCGAGTTCTCACCCGGCACCACGTCGGGCGCGAAGTTGCCCGCGGCCAGGTTGGTGCTGCCGATGAAGAAGTGGTTCTTGTAGACGTCCTTCAGTGCCGGCCACTGGGCCGGGTCCGTCGGCCGCTCGGCGGACAGGGCGCCGTTCGCGATCATCAGGCCCATGGGCAGGGCCACCAGGATGCGCCTGAACTGCACTCTGCTGAGCGCGGTCGTGCGTGGCGCGGCGCTGCGCCAGGTGTCTTGGCGCCTGGTCGCAGGTCGACATTCGAGGGTCAGTTGCATGCTTGTCTCCTTGTGTGGAACGGAACCGGTCCCGGGTCGAGATGCGCCCAGGACTTCGGGGGTGCAGGTGCAGGTCTGTCGGCGGGCCCGCTCGCCGTCACAGCGGCGCGCGCTGCAGCAGTCCGCGCTCGGCAAGATTGCGGATGAATTCGCGCAGGCCGAAGCGCCAGGGCGGCGCGGTTTCGCAATGGGTGACCCGGTTCCTCAGCGTTCCGAGCCAATGGCTGTGGATGGTGACCACGTCGCCCAGCTTGTGGGTGAACCCGCCGCCGGGCTCGGCCCGGTCGTCGGTGGGGGCGAACAGGGTGCCGAGGAACAGCATGAAACCGTCGGGATACTGGTGGCAGGCCAGCGTCTGTGCCACCAGGTCGAGCGGGTCGCGGCTGATGCTCGCCATGGTGTTGATGCCTTGCAGCGTGTAGCCGTCGTCGCCGGCCACGTGCAGGTGCACGGTCTCGTGGCGCACCTGGTCCAGGCCGAAGTGGCCGTCGAACAAGCGGATGAAGGGGCCGATGGCGCAGGATGCGTTGTTGTCCTTGGCCTTGCCCAGCAGCAGCGCGCT
>CAJYHU010000393.1 GCA_913774655.1 uncultured Luteibacter sp.
TAAGTCCACGCTCATGGGCATGATGACGCGGTTCACCAATGCCGACGTGGTGGTGGTAGGCCTGATCGGCGAGCGTGGCCGCGAAGTCAAGGAATTCGTCGACCATACCCTCGGCGAGGAGGGGCGCCGACGCGCCGTGGTGATCGCTGCGCCGGCCGACGCGCCACCGTTGTCGCGCCTGCGCGGCGCCCAGGTGGCGACCGCCGTCGCGGAGCACTTCCGCGACGAGGGCAAGCGCGTGCTGCTGCTCATGGATTCGTTGACCCGCTACGCGCAGGCGCAGCGCGAGATCGCCCTGGCGATCGGCGAGCCGCCGGCGACGAAGGGTTACCCGCCGTCGGTGTTCGCGATGCTGCCGGCCCTGGTCGAGCGCGCCGGCAACGATGCCGAGGGTCGCGGTTCGATCACCGCGTTCTACACCGTGCTGACCGAAGGCGACGATTACCGCCACGATCCCATCGCCGACTCGGCGCGCGCCATTCTCGACGGTCACATCGTGCTGTCGCGCGACATGGCCGAAGCCGGCCACTATCCCGCCATCGACATCGAGGCCTCCATCAGCCGCGTGATGCCCGCCGTGGTCAGCAAGGAGCACATGCGTTCGGCGCAACGCTTCCGCCAGGTGTATTCGGCGTATCGCCAGCAACGCGACCTCATCGCCGTGGGCGCCTACCAGAAGGGCAGCGACCCGCGTACCGACGAGGCCATCGCCCTCTACCCGCGCCTGTCCGCGTTTCTCCAGCAAGAGACCGACGAACCCGTCGATCTCGACGAGGCCGTCAACGGCCTCGCCGCCACCACCCGGGCCGACTGATGCCATCACGCGCCGACCGCCTGCAACCCGTGGTGGATCTTGCCGCCGAAAAGGCCGAGGACGCCACCCGTGCGCTCGCCACGCACCAGCGCGCGCTGTCCGACGCCGAGCACCAGCTCTCGGAGCTGCGCCGTTACCGCAACGAATACGCCGAGATGCCCGCGGGCATCGGCGTGAGCGCGCTGCTCAACCGGCAGCAGTTCCTGCAGAAGATCGACATGGCCATCGTGCAGCAGCTGGGCGAGGTGCAGCGCCGCGAGCGCGCCCTCGACGCGGCGCGCGGCGCGTGGACCGACGCGCGCGGTCGCGCGAAGGCGCTCGATTCGGTCACGAGCAAATACCGCGAACAGGAGCGCAAGTCGCAGGACCGCCGCGAGCAGGAACAGGCGGACGAACGCTCCCAATACCGTCGCAACGGCCGGAGCGCGGACTGACGCGCCGGTGCCTCGTCTTGCCAGGATATTTCCCGATGAATAACGCCACGCTTGCCCTCAACGTCGCCGCCCCGGCCAGCACCGCGCCAGCGGCTTCGTCTAACGACACTTCGTCGTCGGCTCACGGGTTCGACGCGGCCATGGCCACGGCGCGCGCCGACGCCGGCAGGTCCACCTCGCCGCCTCCGCCGCCGAAGCCAAAGGCGGGTGCCTCGTCGACGCCGCCCGACGATACGTCCGCCAACGGTGTCGCGTCCGCGACACCGGCGCAGGCGAAAGCACCGGCCACGACCGACGACGATGCCACCCGGCACGACGACGACGGCAAGGATGATCCTTCCGCCACCGATGCCACGCTCGCCAGCGCGGTGCTCGCCCTGATCGGCGTGGCGCCCAAGACTCCCACCGCGCCATCGACCACGCCGGCGGACGCACTCGGCCATGCCGCCGGTGCGGCCGTCGGCGCGACCGCCACTAGCCTGGGCGATCTGCCGCCGCTGGGCACCGACGCGGCGGCGACCGGGGCGAAAGACGGGTTCCTGGCGTCCCTGGGCCTCCATGCCACGACGGACGCGACGGCCGTGGCGCCGCCGAACGTGTTCACGTCGTTGCTCGCCGCCCAGGCTACCGACGCGATACCCGACAAAGCGGACACCCGAAGCGCGACCGACCTGATGCAGGGTTCGCCCATGCCGCCGTTGCACCTGTCGAGCACGAACGTGGCGGCGGTGCCGCAGTGGCAGGCTACCCAGCCGGCGACCTCGCCGCACTTCGCCCAGGAGCTCGGCGAGCAGATTGCCTGGATGGGCGCGGGCCAGATCAAGGAAGCGCAGATCAAACTGCATCCGGAAGAGCTCGGCTCCATGGATGTGCGCGTCAATCTCGACGGCGGCAAGGTCAACGTCGCGATCATGGCGCAGCATCCGGCGGCGGTGCATGCCGTGCAGCAGACGCTGTCCCAGCTCGATGCCATGCTCGCCCATCACGGCCTCGAACTCGGCCAGGCCGACGTCGGCCAGCGCCAGGCGGGGCAGGGCGGCGACGGAGGTGCGTCGTCGGCGCGCGGCGAGGCCGATGGTTCGATCGACGCGGCGCCGACGGCATCCGTGGTGGCCACGTCGCCGGTATCGCGTGGGCTGCTCGACGAGGTGGCCTGACGCCTCCTCGCGTGACGGGGCGTCGTCACGCGTCAAAAAACCATCGTCGATGCATGGCATGCCACTTGCTTTAACGTAGACAGGGTACAGTCCCGCCCCGTCATCCGTATCGAAGAGGTTTTACCTGCATGGCCGCCGATCCCAACACCGCCGACGCCGCCCCCGAACCGAAGAAGAAGGGCAAGGCGAAGCTCCTGATCATCGGCGCCATCGTGGTACTGGCCGCCGGCGGTGGCGGTGCGTTCGTGCTGCTCAAGGGCGGCCATGGC
>CAJYHU010000394.1 GCA_913774655.1 uncultured Luteibacter sp.
GCAAGGTGCAGCAGACCGGGCTGCGCGACTATCCCCTGTCGCCGGCCCAGGCGATGCCGAACGAGGTGGAGACCGTCATCGTGTCGTCCACGGCGGCGCCGACCGGCGCCAGCGTCATGGGCGTCCCGTCAGCGGCGCCCGCCCTGGCCAACGCCGTGTTCCGGGCCACCGCGGTTCGCATTCGCCGGCTTCCGCTGCTGCGCGAGCTGGCGCGCCTGCGCTGACACCACCACGCCGCTCCCTTCCCCCGAGGTTTCGCATGACACACGCATCGCTTTCCTCGGGGACGCCCGCCCCGCGCACCGACGCCGATCTCATTGGCAGCAACCGGCGCTTTTACGACGCCCTGTGGTCGGAGGCGAAGCTGTTCGCGCCGCAGCGCTTCAACACCTGGCCGCTGGTGGCCGAACTGGTGGGGCGCAGCACGCGCCGGCTGGAGATCGCGCCCGGCCTGCGTCCGCGCCTGCCGCTGACCGACACCCAGTTCGCCGACCTCAGCCGCCCCGCGCTCGCCGAACTGGCCCGGCACGGCGCCCGCGTCGCCAACGCCATGATCGGTGCGCTGCCCTTCCGCGACGGCAGCTTCGACTTCGTCTGCGCCTTCGACATCCTCGAACATGTGGTGGACGATGACGGCGCCCTCGCCGAACTGGCCCGCGTCGCCGAACCCGGCGCCAGCCTGCTGATCTCCGTGCCGCTTCACCCGGCGGCGTGGACGGCGTTCGACGACTTCGTGGGCCATTACCGGCGCTACGAGCCCGAGGCAATCCGCGCCCTGCTCGCCCGCCACGACTTCCACATCGAGCGCAGCGCGGTCTATGGCATGCAGCCGAAATCCTCGAAGCTGCTCGATCTGGGGCAGTGGTTCCTCACCCACCAACGCGCCCGCGCCATGTGGTGGTACAACCGCGTCTTCATGCCGCTGGGCGTGCGCTTCCAGAAGCCGCTGCGCCTCGAACCCGGCTTCTCGCCCGCCCCGGGCGTCGATGAAATCCTGCTGGTCTGCCGCAAGGGTGATCTTTAAATCGAGCTAAAACAGGGGCTTTACACATGACGCGGCGCAACTGGTTATGATGCGCCCACTTTCCCGCCCCCGGAACCTGCATGCTCTACCTCATGCACGAATGGCAACGCTCGATGCTCAGCCCGCTCACCTATTGGGCGGAGGCGAGCGCGAAGATGTTCGGCGACGCCGCCAGCCCCTTCGCCCGCATGCCGGGA
This sequence comes from uncultured Luteibacter sp., assembly GCA_913774655.1. Taxonomy (GTDB): domain Bacteria; phylum Pseudomonadota; class Gammaproteobacteria; order Xanthomonadales; family Rhodanobacteraceae; genus Luteibacter; species Luteibacter sahnii. The sequence goes on from CAJYHU010000394.1 coordinate 1,222, forward strand.
GCCGACCGCGCCGCGGCGGGTTATGAGTTGATGTTCCGCCTGGGCAAGGCCTACGAGAAGCCCGAGTTCGGCATCCACAGCGTGCATGCGCACGGCCACGACGTGGCTATCGTCGAGCAGGTGGCCATGAGCAAGCCCTTCTGCACGCTCAAGCGCTTCAAGCGCTTCTCCGACGACCAGGCCACGGTCGACACGATGAAGCACGATCCGGCCGTGCTCGTGGTGGCGCCGCTCTCGGGACATCACTCCACGTTGTTGCGCGACACCGTGCGTACGCTGCTGCGCGACCACAAGGTCTACATCACCGACTGGGTCGACGCGCGCATGATCCCGGCGAGCGAGGGCTCGTTCTCGCTCGCCGACTACGTGTCGTACATCGAGGAATTCATCCGCCACGTGGGCGTGCATCGCGCCCACGTGGTGTCGGTCTGCCAGCCCACGGTGCCGGTGCTCGCCGCCGTGTCGCTCATGGCGGCCCGGGGCGAGGCCACGCCGGCCACGCTTACCCTGATGGGTGGCCCCATCGACACGCGCAAAAGCCCGACCAGCGTCGACAACCTCGCCACCACGCGACCGCTGTCGTGGTTTCGCAGCCAACTCATCCACAAGGTGCCCTATCAGTATCCGGGCGCGGGCCGCGAGGTGTATCCGGGCTTCCTGCAGCACGCCGGCTTTATCGCGATGAACCCCAGCCGCCACCTGATGTCGCACTGGGACTTCTACGAAAACCTGCGCAAGGGCGACCTCGACGACGCCGAGGCGCATCGCAAGTTCTATGACGAATACAACGCCGTGCTCGACATGCCGGCGGAGTATTACCTCGACACCATCGAGACGGTGTTCCAGGAACACCGCCTGCCCAAGGGCACGTGGGACGTGCACGGCGAGCGGGTCAAACCGGCGGCGATCAAGCACACGGCCCTGCTCACCATCGAAGGCGAGCTCGACGACATCTCCGGGCTCGGCCAGACGGAGGCCGCGCACGGCCTGTGCAAGGGCATCCCGAAAAAGCGCAAGAAGCACATCACCGTGGCCGGCGCCGGCCATTACGGCATCTTCAGCGGCCGCCGCTGGCGCGAGGTGGTGTACCCCGACGTACGTGACTTCATCAAGGCGCACGACAAGGGCAACAGCAACACCGGCGAAAAGGGCACGCGCCGGGCCTGAGCGATCGGGGCCGCCTCCGCCGCGCGCAACGCGCGCTCCTACAGCAGGAGGAGGCCGAGCAGGCCCACCACCACGAAGAAGGGCAGCGACCATGCGTGGAAGCTGATCCAGGCCCTCTTGTCGCCCAGCAGACGCAGCGCGATCAGGTTCGCGAGCGAACCGAGCACGAAGCCGAAACCACCCGCGTTGACGGCCCAGGCCAGCGTGCGCCAGTCGTGGGAATACGCCGCCAGGAGGATCGCCGCCGGCACGTTGCTGACGACCTGCGAGGCGAAAGCGCCCGTCACATAGAGATGGGCCGGATGCGACAGGCCCAGCGAGCCGACGAACCCACGCACGGCATCGAGCGATGCCAGGGAGCGCAGGTCGATGAACATCAGCACGAAGGTCAGCAGCAGGCCCCAGTCGATCGCGCCCACGATACGGCGGCGGAACAAGAGGAACACCCCCAGCACGGCCACCAGGCCCCACGCCGCATGGCCCATGTCGGCCAGCACCAGAAACGGTACGTAAAGCGCGGCAGCCACGATCAGCAAAGCATGATCGGCACCTCGTGAACCGCGCT
>CAJYHU010000395.1 GCA_913774655.1 uncultured Luteibacter sp.
CTCGGTGGTCAATGCGCTGTCCACGCGGGTGGACGTCACCATCCGTCGCGACGGCCAGGAATACCGCATGCGCTTCGCCGACGGCGACCGTGCGAGCGATCTCGAGGTGATCGGCACGGTGCCGAAGAAGAAGACCGGCACCACGCTGCGCTTCTGGCCCGACCCGAAATACTTCGATACGCCGAAGATCCTCGTCTCCCGACTCAAGCACCTGCTGCGCGCCAAGGCCGTGCTCTGTGCCGGCCTCACGGTGCGACTGCTCGACGAATCCACGGGCGAAACCACCGAGTGGTACTTCGAAGACGGCCTGCCCGATTACCTGCGCGGCGAGCTCCAGGGTGCCGAAGCCCTGCCGGCCGACCTCTTCGTGAAGCATTTCGCCCGCGACACGGATGCACTGGACGTCGCGCTCGCGTGGCTGCCCGAGGGTGAGCTGGTGCAGGAGAGCTACGTCAACCTGATCCCCACGGCACAGGGCGGCACCCACGTGAACGGCCTGCGCTCGGGCCTCACCAATGCCATCCGCGAGTTCTGCGACCTGCGCAACCTGCTGCCGCGCGGCGTCAAGCTGGCACCGGAAGACGTATGGGAGCGCCTCTCGTTCGTGCTCAGCATCAAGCTGCAGGACGCCCAGTTCGCCGGCCAGACCAAAGAGCGCCTGTCCTCGCGCAACGCCGCCGGCGTGGTCGAAGGCGTGATCCACGACGCCTTCAGCCTGTGGCTCAACCAGCACGTCGACCTCGGCGAGAAGATCGCCCAACTCGCCATCGAGCGCGCCAGCGCGCGCCTGAAGGCCGCCAAGCAGGTGGTGCGCAAGAAGATCACCCAGGGCCCCGCCCTGCCCGGCAAGCTCGCCGACTGCGCCGCCACAGACCTGACCCGCACCGAGCTTTTCCTGGTCGAGGGCGACTCGGCCGGCGGTTCGGCCAAGCAGGCCCGCGACAAGGATTTCCAGGCGATCCTCCCGCTGCGCGGCAAGATCCTCAACACCTGGGAGGTCGAGTCCGGCGCCGTGCTCGCCTCGCAGGAGGTGCACGACCTCGCGGTCGCGATCGGCTGCGACCCGGGCAAGGACGACCTCTCCGGGCTGCGTTACGGCAAGGTCGTGATCCTCGCCGACGCCGACTCCGACGGCCTGCATATCGCGACGTTGCTCACGGCGTTGTTCCTGCGCCACTTCCCCGCCCTGGTGCGGGAGGGCCATGTGTTTGTGGCCATGCCGCCGCTGTTCCGCGTCGACGTGGGCAAGCAGGTGTTCTACTGCCTCGACGAGGAAGAAAAGCGCCTGATGCTCGACAAGGTCGAACGCGAAAAGATGAAGGGCGCGGTCTCAGTCACACGCTTCAAGGGCCTGGGTGAGATGAATCCCTCGCAGTTGCGCGAATCGACGATCCATCCGGACACGCGCCGCCTCGTGCAGCTCACGGTCGACGTCGACGACGGCACACAGAAGCTCATGGACATGCTTCTGGCGAAAAAACGCGCCAGCGATCGTAAGCAGTGGCTCGAGGAAAAAGGCGACCTCGCCACACTCGAGGTGTAACGACACAGCCCGGCCGTGGCCAGGCTGTGTCGTCATGACATACGCCTCACTGGGTGATGGCCTGATCCGACGCGTTGTATTCGAACCGGGCCCGGCCGCCGAGGGACGTGGCCGGCGTCCAACGGATGACCGGCACCCATCGTCCCGCCGTCGCCCGAAAATCCCTCTGGTCATTCTGTGCGCTGCTCCGTCCCGAGGCACTGCCGTTCGTGTAGAAGAACGCCTCCAGCGGCATGTTGACATGCGTGTTCTGCGGCCACGTGGCGACGAGGATTTCGTTCCAGGTGGTGATGTTGCGCGCCTGGCGAACGTTTACGATCTGCATCCACGCATCTGCAGGATTCGGGGCGGCATCGCCCGGAGCAATCTTGAACGCGCATCCGGCACCGGAGGGAAACGTGGCCAGCCATTGGGCGGACGTGAAGATGTTTTGCCGATGACAAGGCACCCGGCACTTGTCGGCCAGCGATCCGGTTCCCGCGTTGACGACGTAGCCGCAATTGACAACCAGCTGGTAGAAGTAAGGGTCGTCGGAGTAGAAGTGCGGGTAGACGATGAACCCGTTCGGGTAAGCCGCAGCGACGAAGTTGGAATCCTGGCGAAGCCACGAAAACGACACGCCACCGGCCGATGTCGACGGATTGGGAATCCACGAGTGAAACGCCGTCGACCACGTCGTGCCGCGCATCAGCACGCCCGAACACAGCACCGCCGGCGTGCCCCGGCAATCCCGCGAGGTGTCGTCGTAGCGCGACTGAAGATGGTTCGCAACCGTCGGGCCGCTTTCCGTGGGAGGCGTGGCGGCCACACCCTGCATCGGGCCGCGAACCGGCGACACGCACCCGGCCAGCACGAACAACACGAACACAAGGGCAGCCAATGCCCCATTCCGACGACCATCCATGGCGCCACCTTCCTTAGGTTTGTTTATCCCCAGAGGCAGTCTGCATCGCGCCGCGGTGGTTTTCGATCCGTCATCGGCTGTAGGTGCGAAAGAACGTTTTTCGGCACCGAAAAAACAAAAACCCGGCGAACCGGGCTTTTGTCATGGCATGGAAGCAGCGCTCAGCGCCGTTCGCGAATGGCCTCGATCAGGCCGCGCGTGGCGCCATCGAACTGACCTAGGTCGCCGGCGCTCTTGTCGTTAGCCAGCGAAGGGTAGATCTGCTTGGCGATCACCTTGCCCAACTCGACGCCCCACTGGTCGAACGCGTTGATCCCCCACAGGTGACCCAGCATGAATACCTTGTGTTCGTAGAGCGCGATAAGCGCCCCGAGCGAATGCGGCGTAAGCGAGTCGAGCATGAACACGGTGCTGGGGCGGTCGCCCTTGAAGGTGCGCTGGGCGGCGAGCGCACGGCGCTCGTCGTCCGTGCCCGTCGTGGCTTCGGCGAGCGCCTCGTCGAAGGTCTTGCCCAGCGACAACGCCGCCGCCTGCGCCAGCAGGTTCGACAACAGCACGTCGTGATTCTCACGCAGCGGGTGCGCGGGCTTCACCAGGCCGATGAACTCGAGCGGCACGGTGTCCGTGCCCTGATGCAGTGCCTGGAAATACGCGTGCTGGGCGTTGGTGCCGATGCTGCCCCACACGACCGGCACGGTGGACTGGGCGACCTCGCTGCCATCGTCCGGGTGCACGTGCTTGCCGAGACTCTCCATCTCCAGCTGCTGGAGGTAAGACGGCAGGTCGGCAAGCGAGTCGACGTAGGGCACTACCGCGCGACTGCTGCGGCCGAGCACGTTGCGGTTCCACAGTTCGGCGATGGCAAGCAGCACGGGCACGTTGTCCTGCCAGGCAGCGTCGCGGAAATGATCGTCGGCCTCGGCGGCACCGGCGAGAAGCTCGCGAAATCCCTGCATGCCGATCGAAAAGGCGATCGACGCACCCACGGCGGACCACAGCGAGAAGCGGCCGCCGACGTAATCCCACATCGGCAGCACTTGCGATGCGCCCCAGGTGTTGACCGCCTCGACGTTGGAACTCACGGCGATGAAGTGTTTGGACGTCCGGGTTTCGTCGCCGTCGTTCGCCTTGAGGATCCACTGGCGGAACACGCCGCCATTGAGCAGGGTTTCCTGCGTGTTGAAGCTCTTGGAGACGAGGATCACCAGCGTGTGCGCCGGATCGAGCTGCTTCATCAGGTCGGTGGCGGCCTGGCCGTCGACGTTGGTGAGGAAGTGGCTGCGGATGCCCTTGACGTGAAACTGTTCGAGCGCGTGCACGGCCAGGCGCGGGCCGAGGTCGGAACCACCGATGCCGATGTTGACCACGTCGGTCACGCCATCGATGAGCCCCACCGAGGCACCTTCGCCGCGATGCACGGCGCTGACGAGTTGCTCCATCTTGTCGAGCGCGTCGGCGACCTCCTTGCGCACCTCGGCCGGCGCGGCGGGATGACGCGACGCGCCACCGCGAAGCGCCGTGTGCAGCACGGCACGGTCTTCGGAGGTGTTGATGTGCTTGCCTTCGAACATCGCGTCTCGCGCGGCTTGCCAGCCCGTGCCTTCGATGTACTGACCCACGGCGTCGAGCGCAGGGACGTCGAGCTTTTGCCGGGTGATGTCGAGGAGGATCGGGCCCACCCGCCGGCGCAGGCGCTGCGCGCGTGCGTCATCGTTGACGAGGGTACGGAGATGAGTGCCGGCCAGACGGGCGGCGTGCGCTTCGAACGAAGGCAGGGGGGCGTGCTTTGAATCCATGGCTTCCACTTGGCTGCGACGGAGGGAAGCCGGAATCTTACCGCAGTGCAGCGTAGAGAAGCTGTGGTGGGCCGGCGACGAAGCCGCCGGCCCATCGCATTCAGGCGGCCTGCTTGGGAATCGAATGATTCGTGTGCGTGATGCGGTTGGATGCGTCGACGTACACCAGATCGGGCTGGTATTTCGCCAGTTCGGCCTCGGAGAGGCTGGCGAACGCGGCGATGATGACCAGGTCGCCCACGGAGACGCGACGCGCCGCGCTGCCGTTCACCGAGATGATGCCCGAGCCTTCGTCCGCACGCAGCGCGTAGGTGACGAAGCGCTCGCCGTTGCTGATGTTCCACGCGTGGATCTGTTCGTATTCGCGGATGCCCGCGGCGTCGAGCAGGTTGCCGTCGATAGCGATGGAACCTTCGTAGTTCAGCTCGGCGTGAGTCACCGTGGCGCGGTGGATCTTGCACTTGAGCATGTTGAGCTGCATGGCGGTCTCTGGGGATGTGGCGGTGGCAAAACGCCTATTCTAACGGAGGAATGTCCCGCTCGTCAGGAAGGGGCTCCTCTGTCGAGGCGCTTTATGGGGCGTTGGGCGGCAAAACGCAAGTGCCGGTTCGTGAAGGACTTCAGTCGAACAGCAGGTTGTCGATCAGGCGGGTGGCGCCCAGCCGGGCGGCCACCAGCGCCACCAGACCCTCGCGCTCGTCGACGCCCGGCTCGGTGAGATCCTCGGCCCGCCGGATGGCGACGTAGTCAGGAACGAAGCCGGCCCGCTCCAGGCGAGCCCGGGCGGCCTGCTCCAGGGCCTGCCAGGCATGGCCCTGCCGGAACAGGTCGCGCATCTGCACCAGCGTGGCGTAGATCTGCGGGGCGCGCTGGCGCTCGTTCGGCGACAGATACTGATTGCGCGAGCTCATGGCGAGACCGTCATCGTCGCGCAGGGTTGGGCCGGACATGACTTTGACCGGCAGGGAGAGGTCACGCACCATGCGCTCGATGACCTTCAGCTGCTGGAAATCTTTCTGGCCGAACACGGCGAAATCCGGCTGCACGAGGTGGAACAGCTTGCTCACCACCGTTGCCACGCCGTCGAAATGGCCCGGTCGATGGGCACCCTCGAGCGTGTCGGTGATCACGGGCACGTGCACGCTCACGCTGGCCGCCGCGCCGAATGGATAGAGCGTCGGCACGTCGGGCGCGAACAGCACGTCACACCCGGCTTCGGCAAGCCCCACCTGGTCCTGGGCCAGCGTGCGCGGGTAGCGTTCGAAATCCTCGTTGGGGCCGAACTGCGTGGGATTGACGAAGACGCTCGCCACCACGCGATCCGCCCGGGCCCGGGCGAGTTTCAGCAACGAATGGTGGCCCGCGTGCAGGTTGCCCATGGTGGGCACAAACGCCACGGCCTGGCCGGCGGTGCGCCAGCCACGGATCGTGGCACGGAGGGCGGCGGCATCGGTAACGGTCTGCATGATCGGGTCTGTCTTCAGCTGAAGCTGTGTTCGGGGCCGGGAAACCGTTTCTCGCGCACATCGTCGGCATACGCGGCGATGGCGGCGGAAATGGCATCGCGCCCGGCGAGAAAATCCTTGGAAAACTTCGGCCGCTTGCCCGGGGTGAGGCCGAGCATGTCGTAGACGACCAGCACCTGGCCATCGCAGCCGATGCCGGCGCCGATACCGATGACGGGAATCGAAAGCGCGGCAGTGATGCGAGCGGCGAGGGACGACGGCACGCACTCGAGCACGAGCAGGTCGGCACCGGCCGCTTCGACGGCTTGCGCGTCGGCGAACAGCTGCTCCGCAGCGGCCTCGGTCTTACCCTGCACCTTGTAGCCGCCCAGGCGGTTCACCGACTGCGGCGTGAGGCCCAGGTGGCCACAGACCGGGATATCGCGCTCCGCCAGGGCCGCGATCACCGTGCAAACGCGACCGGCCCCTTCGATTTTCACCATGGCCGCCCCGCCCTGCGCGACCAGGCGCGCGGCCGAGTCGAGGGCCGTGGGTACGTCGCGGTCGCTCATGAACGGCAGATCGGCCACGAGCAGGGTCGCAGACAACCCCCGCGCGACCGCCGCGGTGTGATAGACCATGTCGTCGATCGTGACCGGCAGCGTGCT